>DASPHQ010000415.1:0-2325 GCA_035629595.1 Urbifossiella sp.
GATCGGCCGCGAGAGCCGCGAGGTGTTCGAGCACGCCGGCGGCGAGAAGTTGCACAACGGCCGCTGCCTGAACGACCACCCGCGCTGGGTCGAGGCGATGGCCCGGATCGTCCGCGACGAGGCCGCCGGCTGGCTGTGACCGTCAGCGGAACTCGGCCGGCGCCGCGACGCCGTTCGGCCCCACCCGCGCCACGAACAGCGTGACCGGCTTCCCCGCCCGCCGCAGGAGCGTGCGGACCGCGGCCGTCGGCAGTTCGTCGGCGTCGGTGAACCACACGACGATGTCGGGCGCCTGCGCGAGGGCGAACCGCAGCCCGGCGAGGTGATCGCCGCGGCCGACCGGGGTGCGGGCCGCGAGCGCCGCAGGCGTCACCACCTCGGCGGTCGCCGCATACACGACCACCTTCACATCCACGCTCGCCGGCTGAACGGCCGCTGTCGCGGTAAGCACGTCCCGGGAGGCGGCGAACTTCCCCCACTCGCCCATGCTGCCGGACGCATCCAGCAGGTAGACGACGCGCTGACCGGCGGCGAGGGCGCCGTGCGCCGGGCGGACCGCGCTCACGGCCGCGGCGGGTCGAACCGCGGGATCGACGATCGGCGACGGCGTGTGTGTGAATCGGCGGAGGTGGGCCAACACGGTGTCCGGCAGCGCCGGCGGCACGGAGACAATGTGAGGCGTACTTGAACCTGAAAGCCCACCCGTGGCAACGGGTGGGTCTTGCGCCTCCGAAACCGTCGGCGGTCCGACCGGAGCCGGCGGCTCGGGATCCGGCGCGGCAACCACCTGCACCGGCGGCGACTCTTCGCGGGCCGGTTCCGCGCCGACCGTCACCCGCGTGTCGAACCGCGGAGGCGTCGGTGCGTCGGGTCCGACTGCGTGCCGCATCATTAGCACGGCGACGGCGACGACCAGGGCGTGAACCCCGAGCGACGCGGCGACCGCCCAACCCACCCGACTTCGCAGCCGCATGATCGCCCTCCCGCGGGGGCGATAACGGTGGGCGGGTGGAGTCGCAAGGGCGGAGCGAGTTGGGGTTGTCAGCGCGGGCCGGCGACGGCATGGTCCGTCGGCTTCCCCTCTGATCGGAAAGGAGTCCGCATGTCGCGTCGGACATTCCCGCGGGCCGTCGCCGCCGGCCTCATCGTCGCCGCCCTCGGCGGCCCGGCCGCCGGCCAGGCGCCGAACCCGTGGCGCGGCGAGTCCGCCCTGCCGACCGCCCCCGCCCCGCGTCTCGTCGCCTCGAAGCCGACCCGGATGCTGTCGATCAGCCTCGGCTTCAGCAGCGTCGGCGGCCTGATGGGCACCCTCGAAGTCCGTGACCTGCGTCCGCCGACCCCCGCCACGGTCAAGGCCCCCATCGACATCGTGATCGAAGGTATCACCCGCACGCTGCCGTCGGAGCTGATCGTTCGACCCCTGCCCACGCCGCGACACTTCGAACACTACCCGCAGTATTTCCCGCCCAATCCGACCTTCCCGCTGCCGCGGGAGTTGGCGACGATGACCGACCCCGACGGCGCCGCCCGCGGCGGCGCGACGGGCGTGGTGCGCGCGTCGTACCTACCGCTCTCGGGCTCCATCCCAGTGCCGGCCTACATGCCGCCGCCGGCGCCGCTGCCGGTGCAGTACATCCCGCCCGCGGCCAAGTGACGGGAATGCCCACCCGGTCACGCGGGTGGGCTTCGTTCGCGTCAGTAGTCCATGTGTCGGAATTCGTACCCGGCCACGGCCAGCGCCGCGGCCGCGAACACCAGCGACGTGACGACCGCCAGCTCCGGGTGGAACGACCCGCGGGCCTTCGCCGCGGCCAGCTCCGGGATCGGCGTCGCGTACTCCTCGGCCTTCATCGCGTCGAAGAAGATGCCGCCCAGGTCCAACGGCTTCGGCAGCGTCCAGTACCCGGCCTGCACCAGCACGCTGGCCGCGCGCGTGCTCCCAGGTACCGCTTCCGCCGCGAGCTTGTGGTGGGTGAAGTTCATGGCCCAGCACAGAAGCCAGAACAGTAGCGTGCCGAACACGCTGACCACCGTGCTGCGCGTACACACCGCCAGCAGCGCGCTCACGGCGTAGAAGACGGCGAAGTTTACGACCAGGAGCGGCACCGCGAACCAGTAGGCACCGTCCCACACGCCGGTCGCCGCGCCCGTGGCGAACCACGTCGCCCCGACGAACAGCAGCGACTGGAGCGCGACGAACAGCACGACGCCGAGGTACTTCCCGGCCAGCACCGCCCAGCGAGGTGCGGGTTTCGCCAGGAGCACGGTCACGGCCGCGGGTTCGAGGAACGTCGGCAGGAAGCCCGCGGTCCACAGCAGCGCCAG
>DASPHQ010000416.1:0-3022 GCA_035629595.1 Urbifossiella sp.
GGCGACCCGCGTGACGACTTTGCGGCCCCGGATCAGAGCCTCACCGAACTCCCGATCGGCGCCCTCGGGTACGAGATGCTCATCGGCCGCGACCTGCTCGTCCTCTGCGCCTTCCGCCTCGACGGCCCGTCGCTCACCTTCACCCTCGACTACTGACCCCCCATGCGGATCGTCTGCGTCAGCGACACCCACGGCTGGCACCGCGACGTGGCCGTGCCCGACGGCGACCTCCTCGTCCACGCCGGCGACATCACCCGCAAGGGCGAACTCGACACCGTCGCCGACTTCGACCGCTGGCTCGGCGAACTCCCGCACCGCCACAAGGTCGTCATCTGCGGCAACCACGACTTCGCCTTCCAGGAGCAGCCGCACGCCGCCCGCGGCCTCATCACCCACGCCACCTACCTCGAAGACGCCGCCGTCACCGTCGCCGGTCTGACGGTGTACGGCAGCCCGTGGCAGCCGTGGTTCGGCGGCTGGGCGTTCAACCTCGAGCGCGGCCCCGCCCTCGCCGCCGTGTGGGCGAAGATTCCTGACCACACCGACATCCTCATCACCCACGGTCCGCCGGCGGGCATCCTCGACCGCACGAACCGCGGCGAGCTGGTCGGCTGCCGCGACCTGTTCGACCGGGTGATGGAGGTGCGGCCGCGGCTCCACGTGTTCGGCCACATCCACGAGGCCGCCGGCCGGCTCGACGCCGAGGGGATCACGTTCGTGAACGCCAGCGTGTACCGCGACGTGGGCGGGCCGGTCGTCGTAGAATGGGACGCATGATCCGCGCCCGCGTGTCGAACCCGTACGAGTACCCGCTCGACTTCGCCGCCCTCAAGGACGCCGCCCGCGTCGTGCTCGAAGGCGAGGGCGTCCGCGAGGCGGCGGTGACGCTGGCGTTCGTGGACGACGCCCACATCCACCGGCTGAACAAGCAGTTCCTGAACCACGACGAGCCGACCGACGTGCTCACCTTCCCGCACTCCGCCCCCGGGGCGAAGAAACTGGAGGGCGACGTGGTGATCGGCTACGGGGTGGCGCAGGAGTACGCTGCCGACCGCGGCCACGCGGTCGGCCCGGAGTTGGTGCTGTACGTCGTCCACGGGTGTTTGCACCTGTGCGGGTACACCGACACGGACGACCGCGGCGCCGACGCCATGCGGGTGAAGGAGCGCGAGTACCTCACGAAGCTCGGCGTGCCGGACATTGCCGGGGAGCGCGAATGATCCCGCAGATTACCGTCGCCGAGCTGAAGCGGATGCGGGACGCCGGCGAACCGGTGTACCTGGTGGACGTGCGCGACCCCGACGAGTTCGCGTACTGCCGCCTCCCGGACAGCCTCCTCGTCCCGCTGCCGGAACTCGCCGCCCGCGCCGACGAGGTGGAACCGCCGGCCGGGGCGATGGTGGTGGTGCTATGCCACCACGGCGTGCGCAGCCTCCGCGGGGCGGCCATCCTGCGGGCCGCCGGGCACGACAACGCGGCGTCGCTCGCCGGCGGCATCGACGCCTGGAGCCGACTGGTCGACCCGGCCGTGCCGCGGTACTGACCGCTCACTTCAGGCCGAACAGCCGCATCAGCGCCTCGCGCAGCCCCGGGCCGTGCCCCTCCCGGCTCGCCTCCTGAAGCGCCGCGATCGGGCCGTGCAGCAGCCGGTTCTGGAACAGCCGAAACGCCGCCTCGATCTGTGCCTTGTCCGCGTCCGTCAGCTTGCCGTTCAGCTTCCCCAGCAGTGGCCCCAAGACCGCGTCCCGCACCCGGTTCACCTCCTCCGTCAGGGCGCCGATCACGGGGCCGTCTTTGCGGCGGTTCCAGTCGGTCAGGAACGCCGCCACCTCCTCGGCCACCACCGCCTCCGCCGGCGCCACGTGCCGCAGCCGCTCCGCCAACTGCTGGTCGCGCACCCGGTTCAGGTCGTCCACGTTGAACACGCTCACCCCGTCGCCGTCGTCGATCCGCGGGTCGAAGTCGCGCGGCACCGCCAGGTCGAACACCACCAGCTTGCGCCGCCCGCGCCGCGGCCGCACCTTCTCGTCGAACCGCCGCCGCGGCACGATGAAGTCCTCGGCGCCGGTCGTGCTCACCACGATGTCGGCGCGGGCGAGGCCGTCGTCGAGCTGCTCCCACGGCAGCGCCAACCCGCCGAACTCGTCCGCCAGCGCCGCCGCCTTCTCGGGGCTGCGGTTCGTCACCACCACCGCCGCGGGGTGAAGCTCGCGGATGTGCGTCAGCGTCAGCCGGCCCATCTCGCCGGCGCCGATCACGAGGACGGTCTTGTCGGTGAAGCGGTGAAAGACTTCCTTCAGGAAGCCGACCGCGGCGCTGGCCACGGACACCTGCCCCTGCGCGAGTCCGGTCTCGGTGCGGACGCGCTTGGAGGCGCGGGCGGCGGCGGGGAACAGGGAGTTCAGCAGCGGCCCGGTGGCGCCGGCGCGCTGGGCGGCGTCGAACGCCTCCTTCACCTGCCCGGCGATCTGGTCCTCGCCGACGACGACACTATCCAGCCCCGCGGCGACGCGGAAGGCGTGGCGCACGGCGTCGGCGTCGGCGTACTCGTAGAGGTGCGGTTGAATGTCGGCGGGAGGTACGCCGTGGAGCTCGGACAGGTACTCGGCGACGAGCGGGGCGTGAACCGGGGCGCCGGTCTCGGGGCGCGCCAGGTACAGTTCGACGCGGTTGCAGGTGCCGAGCACGACGGCCTCGGCGCCGTACCGGGAGGTGAGCTCGGCCAGCGCGCGGGCGAGCTTGTCGGCGTCGAACGCCAGCTTCTCCCGCAACTCGACCGGGGCCGAGCCGACGTTGCAGCCGATGGCGCGGAGGTTCATCGGTCGCCCCCCGGCACGAACGGGTGCGACGCCGCCAGCGCCACCACCAGCAGCCCGAACGCCGCGACCTGGAGCAGCGCCAGCCGGCGGGCCGGGATGTTCGTCGCGTAGCGGAGGTACAGCAGCACCGCGAACACGACCCACAGCGCCGCGGTGGTGAGCACCTTCACCGACAGCCAACCCTCCGCGCTGCCGTGTTCGGT
>DASPHQ010000417.1:0-5462 GCA_035629595.1 Urbifossiella sp.
CCCACGGTCGTGCTCCGCGTGGACGACGTGGGCCGCGGCGACCCGGCCACGGACGCACTCCTCGGGCTGCTCCGGGAGGCCGGGGTCGCGGCGTCGGTACAGGTCGTCCCGGGGTGGCTGACGCCGCGTACCGCGGCCCGGTTGCGGTGGTGGTGTGATCGCCTCGACGGGCGGGTCGAGGTGGGGCAGCACGGGTGGCAGCACGCGAACCACGCGCCCGCGGGTGAGCGGCAGTACGAGTTCGGGCCGGCCCGCGGCCGAGCCGAGCAACTCGCCGACGTCCGCGCCGGCCGCGACCGCCTCCGGGAACTGCTGCCCGGGCAGCCGGTGGACGTCTTCACGCCGCCGCACGACCGGCTCGACCGCGACACGCTCGAGGTGCTGGCGGCGGAGGGCTTCCGGATCGTCAGCGGGGGGACGCGGACCTTCGACGGCTGCCCGTCCGCCGGCCCGGCGGAGCGGTTTGTGTGCGAGATCGACGCCGGCGAGCGGGTGGACGGGGTCCGGCGGCTCCGCGCCCCGGCGGCGGTCGTGTCCGAAGTTCGCGGGCGGGCGGGCGTGGTCGGGGTGGTGCTGCACGCGGCCGAGGCCCGCGACCCGACCGCCCTCGCGGCACTGGTCGATGCCCTCGCCCGGCTCCGCGAGGAGGGGGCGCGCTTCACCACGATGTCCCGGGCTCGCGGGGTGCGTTAGTCGGCCGGCGCCGGGTCGCCGCGAGGCCGTCGGGGCGGCGGTGGTAGCGGCCGCTCCGCTCCGGGGTGAACCCGAACACCGCCCCGCTGGCCGCCAGCCGCTTCCACAGGTTCCAGTCCTCCTGGTAGGCGACCCGCTCGTCGAACAGCCCGGCCAGGCCGAGCAGCGACCGGCGGTGGGCGAGGCCCAGCGGCGTACACGGGTTGCGGACGTGCAGGCGGTCTCGCTTGAACACCGGATCCCAGGTGTGGCTGAACCGCGGGGGTCCGTCCCCCGGGTCCTCGTACACGTCGTAGGCGAACACCAGCACGTCCGCCTCGATCCCGGGGCGAGCCAGCCGGGCGAGGTGGCCGGGCTCGAACGCGTCGTCACTGTCGAGGTACGTCACCCACTCGCCCCTCGCCCTCCGAAGCGCGGCGTTGCGGGCCGCCGCGGGGCCCCGGTTGGCCGGCAGGCACAGCGCGACGACCCGCGGGTCGTCGCGGGCGGCCGCCCGGAGCAGGGCCGGCGACGGGTCGTCGGACCCGTCGTCCACGGCCAGAAGCTCCCAGTCGGGACAGGTCTGGCCGCGCAACGAGGCGAGGGCGCGGGGCAGGTGCCGGGCCGCGTTCCAGACGGGCATGACGACCGACACCCGCGGCGCACCGGGGCTGCCGGCTTCACGCGACAGGGCGTGACCCGCGACGTACCGGTGGAGGGTCCGCAGGCGGAAGCGGTCGCCCGCCGCGACGGCGTGCAGTTCCTCGGTGATCCGAGCCCACAGGGCTGACGTGCCGCGGGGGCCGGGGCGGAACAGCCGCGTGCTCGGGTACCACGGGGTACTCTCCGCGCCACCCGCCCACGCCGGCGCTTCCCCTTCCGACAGCACGACCCAGACGGTCACGCCCATCGCCCCCGCGAGGTGGGTCAGCAGGTCGTTGCCGGCGACCAGTAGGTCGAGGGCCGCAAGCGCCGACACACTTCGCGCGAGGTGCCGCTCGTCCGACGGCACCCGGACCCACGCCACGCCGGCGGGGTCGGGCGGCACCGGGAACCCCTCCGCGACCCCGACCCTCAACGGTCCCGGCCCGGCTCCTCCGACCCGCGGCAGGTACGGCAGCCACCGCGAGACGACGTCGGGCTCGGTCCCAAAAAGGTGGGGTAGGTGTGAGAGAGGGGCGTGAACGTCAACCTGCAGACCGCCGGCCGACCCCGGCAGGTCGTCAAGCGAGACGACCCGGTCGATGTGCGGGCAACCGGCGAGGACCGGTGCCCAGGGGGCGGGGGCGGCGAGGACGAGACGCCCACCGCCTTCTCGTGCCCACCCGGCGTAGCGGAGGAGTCGCAGGGCATCGGGCGCCGGCACGTCGGTGTGCAGGAGGACGGTGCGGCCGTCGAGAGGGGAGCCGTCCCACCGTTCGGCATTTGGGTCGCACACGCGGCGTCACCAACTCCAGGGCGCGGCGCCGTATCGATTCTCGCTTCTCCAATCCCAACGGCTTGGAACGGCCGACGTGTCCCACAGCCGGAACAGCTCGGCCAACTTCGCCCGACCCCGAGGCCCTAGCCCGGCGCTATTGGCTTCGATCAGGGCACGCAGCCGCACCGGCTCGGTTGATCGGCGTCTCAAGGACAGCAGAGCCTTCAGGGCTAGCTTGCGGTCCGACTTTCGCGCCGTGTCGAGCAGGGGGACCAGTTGGGGTACAACGGTGTCACCGATCTCGGCAAGCAGCGGGAACGGTGCTCGTTTCGGGACGTCCTCAGTCGCCCGCCACACGCAGTACGCGACCAAGGCCCGACAAGCCCCCCCGCGGTCGTCCGGCTTCACGAGGCCCACCACCTCGCGGGCAAGCCTCTCACGCTCGGACGGGTTGCGGCCCCTGAGCAGGATCATGCCCATGGACGCCAGCGGCGACGACCCTCCCAGCGCCCGCATCGGGTTCGCCAGCACGGCGCGGACCTTCCGTTCGACCTCGTCGTCGATCGGACGACCGACGATCTCGGCCAGTGCGTCCCGGCTGGCCGGCAGGTGTTCGAGGAGAGTCGTGAGGGCTCCCGCAGCGACGCCGGCGTCGGTCGAGTGGGATAAGGCCCGCAGTTGGGGGAAAGCAAGAATAGCCTGCGCGGCAGTCAGTCGGATTGATTCGACCTGCGCCTGGGCAGCTGTGCGTTCCAAGTACGGGTGTGCGGCTGAACCGGCCGCAATCAGTGCGTGTACAGCTTTGGAATTTGAGCTATCGCGGCCGAGTGCTAATCGAACCATGGCCTCCATTCCGTCCATGTCTTTCGCGGTGAGCAGGAACTCGGCGACCTCGAATCGGGCCTGCTCCTCTTTCGCCTCCTGGGCGATCCGAACCAGGTACGTGCGCGCGGCCAGACCCGCCGCGACCAGAGCCTTCACCGCGTTCTGTCGCCGATGGCCGGTTCCCAGTGCCACCCGGAGCATGGCCTCGTAGCCCTCCGCAAGCTCGGCGGTGATGAGGTGCTGTGCGGCCATGTATCGGGCTTGTTCCGCCTTCGCCGCCGTTGCAATCCGGATGACGTGGGGTCGGGCGACCTGACCGACCGCTTGCAGTGCCTCGATCGCCTGAGAGCCGATCGTCGGACGGTAGACTTCAAAGTCCCGATCCTCCAGGGCCAGCACCAGTCGTAGCATCGCGTCCAAGCCGCGCGGGTCCTTCGCCGCGATCAGATGCGTGGCGACCGTGAACCGGCTCTGTTCGGAGTTCGCCTCCTGTGCGATTCGGACCAGGTACTCGCGGGCGGGCGGTCCCAGCGCCAGGAGAGCGTCGATCGCCTCTGTACTACCCGAGATCCCCAGAGCCTGCATCCCGTCGTAGCCGTCTGCGTGGCCGGCGCGGATGAGGAACTCCGCGGCCTGGAATCGACACTCGGGACTCGGGGAGTGGCGGAGCATCTCGCGCGCCCCCCGAGTCGTGGCTTCCGGACCGATGCCTTCTAGCGCGGAGAACGCCGCCTTCGCGACGCCCGAGTTCGGGTCGCGGAGAAGGCGGAGATACAAAGTGCTTTCGGCCTCGGGGTGGTGACACCGCAAGAGCTCAATCGCCCGGCAGCGGCGCTCCGTGTCAGCGCGGCCGTAGTCACCCAGACGGTCGTCGTCCGTGCTCCCACCCCCGAGAGCTTTGGCCCGGAGCAACCGTGCCCCGTCCTCGACGCACGGCGCCCGCGCGAGGAGGTGTCGCCGGTGTACTTCGTGTCGAAGTACGAGGAGGGCAACCACGTTGCCCCCGATCAGGATCAGCAGTGTCCCCGGATACGTGAGCCCGGCCACGGCGGACCACGCGGCGGCCAAAACACCGACGAGGCAAAGCACACCGGTGGTATTCCGCTGGGCCTCGTCCCATAGCTCCGGATCGCGCACGGCCGCCGATATCATCCAGACGATGGGGAAAACCAGAAGCAGGAACTCCGGCCACGAC
The DNA here is from genome assembly GCA_035629595.1 of Urbifossiella sp. GTDB lineage: Bacteria > Planctomycetota > Planctomycetia > Gemmatales > Gemmataceae > Urbifossiella. Next base: position 4,113 of record DASPHQ010000417.1, read on the forward strand.
TGCCCGAGAAGGGCTGCGAAGTCGGTCGTGGGTGCGAGCCGCCCCACGAGCCAGGCGGTCAGCCACAGCGGAACGGCGAGGGCGATCGGCCAGGGGCCTTGTGCTTTGATCCACTTGCGGATCGGCACCGACCCCATCGCGAGCCGATCCCACCCCGCCATCAGCAGCACCAAGAGCGGCACCGGGGTGACCCAGAGCCGCATGAGCGCGTCGAAGAAAGCGACCCGAACCGTCTCGTTGCAGAACTGCTCGACCGAGCTCAGGTCGAGGGACACGACGGCCAGGACTTGCGCCACGACAGAGGCCGCCGGACTCAGGAGTAGCGCCAACACACCAAACACAACGGGAACCACGATGCTCGCCCCCCACGACTCCTCGAAGCTCTCCCCGTCGTCGAGTAGGGAATACACGGCGGCGAAGAGGAGCCCGCACGCGGCGAGCGCGAGCACGCCCAGCCAGAATGACTGGGCCAGCCAAACGGATGCGGCGTCGAAGAGTGGTCCCACGCGGGCGCCCTCCGCTCCGGCAGCGCCGGTCGTGCCAGGGTGATGGGAAGGGTACAGGGAATCGCTATGCTACCCCCGCGCGAGAACTGCTACAAGACTCCCACGACCGCGAACAACCCACACACGGTGCGGAGGGGGAATGCCTCCCCGGTCCGACGACGGCGACGGACTGCGGTACCTGCTCTACGCGCACGACGGCGTGGGAACCGGACACCTCGTCCGCACCTGCACGCTGGCGAAGGCGCTGGCGCGACGGCTGCCGCGCGCCGAGATCGCCGTCGCGTCCGGTTCGCCGGCGCTGCGGCAGTTCGCCCCGCCGGGTTGCATCGCCATCAGCCTCCCGCCGCACCTTCCGTCCGAGCCCGGTGCCCCGGACGACGACCACCGCCGTGTCATGGGCCGCACCCGCCGGCGGTGGCGGCGGGCCCTGCTCCGTGCCACCGCAGACGAGTTCGCCCCGCACGTCGTGCTGGTGGACTTCTCACCGGCTGGTAAGAGAGACGAACTGGTCGAGCCGCTGGAGCGCCTGGCGGCACGGGGCACGGCGGTCGTGCTGGGCTACCGGCGGATCGCCGAGGACCCGGACGTCACCAAGGAGAAGCTCGCCACTCCCGAGGCGGAGCGGCTGCTGGCGAGCACCTACAGGTTACTACTGGTCTACGCCCCGCCCTGGGTCCGCGACCGGGTGGGTGAGCTCGCGACCACGCCGATTCCGCACCACTACACCGGCTTCGTCTGCCGGAAGTGCCGCCTCACGCCGGGCGAGGCCCGGGCCCGGTTGGGCCTCCCGGTCGGGGGTCGAGTCGTGGCTTGCGGACTCGGGGGCGGTCGGGACGCCTGGCCG
>DASPHQ010000418.1:0-4852 GCA_035629595.1 Urbifossiella sp.
CTATGTTGTCCCAGCCCTTCGGGCTGAAGAGGGCATCCCGGTTTTCAGGCCAACGGCCTGGGACAGGATAGCCCGGGGCAACGCCCCGGGGCGGTTCGGATCAACCGGACTTGGTATCACCCCTCCGTCGGCTCCGGCTTCGGCGCCCGCATCCCCTGCACCACCTTCGCCAGCCCGTACCCGGCCGCCAGCGCCGCCACCACCCCGACGCCGCCGGCCGTCAGCATCAACATGTCGCGGCGGTTCAGGTCGAGCAGCGGCCGGTCGTCCGGCACCTTCACGTACACCGGCTTCGGCGGGGGCGCCGGCGGCGGGGGCGCGGCCGTCACCAACTCCACGTCCACCAGGTCGTCGTCGTCCGGCGGCGGCGGTGGCAACGGCCGCGCCGGCGTCGGCCGCACCGGCACCACCGGCGTCGGCGTGTTCGCCGGGTCCGGCTTCAGCGCCGCCGCCGGCCGCGTCCCCGCCTTCGGCAGCGGCGGCAGGTCCGGCTCGAACTGCGACTCGGTGTCGAGCCACTTCTGGAAGTCCGGGTTCACCCCCGACTTCGCCGGCGCCGACCCGCCCGCGGACTGGAACGGCTTCAGCGCCCGCGACGCCTCGTCCGGCGTCTGGAAGCGGTCGTCCGGGTTCTTCGCCAGGAAGCGGTCGAGCACCGCCTGCAACCCCGGCGGAACGTCGGCCGGGAGCGGCGGCGGCGCGTCGGTCGCGTGCCGCAACAGCTGCCCCGTCACCGACGTCTCGTTGAACACCGGCCGCCCGGTCAGCAGGTGGTAGAGCACGCACCCGAGGCTGTACAGGTCGGAGCGGATGTCCGACAGCCGCGCGTCCTTCGCCTGCTCGGGGCTCATGTAGTCCGGCGTGCCGACCACCGCCCCCTCCACCGTCAGCTGCGTCGCCGTCTGGTCGTCCGGGCCGTACGCCTCCTCGAACAGCTCGCGGCCGAGGCCCACGTCGAGGATCTTCAGGGTGGCGTCGAGCGTCGTGTCCGGGCCGTGCTTCGGCGGCGGCGGCACCACCATGAGGTTGCTCGGCTTCACGTCGCGGTGAACCGTGCGGCGCTCGTGCAGGTGGCCGAGGCCGTCGAGCGCCTGCCGCACCAGCCGGACGGCTTCGGGCACCGGCAGCTTCTTGCGGCGGTCGAGCACGTCGTCGAGCGTCTCGCCGTCGAGGAACTCCATGGCGATGAAGTGCCGGCCGCCGCTCTCGCCGACCTGGTAGCCGCGGACCACGTTCGGGTGGTCGAGCTGCGTCAGCAGCCGCGACTCGCGCTGGAACCGGGCCAACAGGCGTGCGTCCCTCGCCCGGCTCGCCGGCAGGATCTTCAGCGCCACCACCTGCCCGAGCGCGTGGACGGCCTTGTAGACGCCGCCCATCTGCCCCTTGCCGAGCTGCTCCAGAATCTTGTACCCCTCGACGAAGAACCCGTCGGCCCGGCCGCGGCTCAGCAGCGCCGCCTGCCAGTGGGTGATGACGCCCTTGCGGCCGGCGATCGACTTCACGAACGCCTCCACGTCGCCGTCGGCGTTCGGGCGGTCGGCCTCCCACCGGCGGCGGACGGCGTCCACCTCGTCGGGCGTCAGGAGCTTGCTCTTGGCCAGCAGCGCGCAGAAGTCGCGGACCGACAAGACCGGGGTCGCCATGGGCTCGTCCGCGCGGGGTGGGTGACGGGGGTACTGTACAAAACGACGAAAGCCCGGGGACGGCCGTCCCCGGGCTTTGCGGTTCCGCGCGACCCTCACGCCACGCCGAAGTAGTGCTGCAGCTTCCGCACCGCCTTGTACTTCTCGTCGCTGACGCGCTCCGGCGTCGTCCCCAGCTCGGCGGCGATCTCGGGCACCGCCCACCCGGCGGCGGTCAGCTCCAGGATGCGCCGCGGCCGCGGCCCGAGCACCTGCCGCGCCGCCTGCGCCACCGCCTCGCGGTCGTCGCGCACGGTGTTCTCGCCGCGGCCGCGGGCGTCGGCCACGTCCGGGCTCAGCGACGACAGCTTGCGGCTCCGCTGCACCCGCTTCTTCACCGCGTCGATCGCCCGCAGGAACTCGCGCCGCTCCGTCGTCTCGTCGTCCGTCAGCACCGCCTGCCACTTCTCCGACTCGACGCGCTCGAGCAGCCGGGTGAACACCTCCTGGGTGCAGTCGCCCCAGCGGTCGGCCGGCAGCCGCGCGTTCCGCCAGCACGCCTGGCAGTACCGGCTGATGTCCTGCACGGCGCGGGCGTCCGGCGCGGCCTGGGCCTCGCCGGCGGTCAGCGCCGTGCCCAGCACCACCGCCACCATCATCGCCCGCGAACGTCCCGCGGCGGTCGGCACGAACCGTTTCATGACTGGTACGCCCCTCGTGGTGACGGTCCCATTCTACCGGACGCGAAGCCGCCCGACCCTCGCCAACCCCGCCGAAATTACCCACACCCCGCCGCACGTTCAAGTCCGGTTCATTGGTTCCAGCGAAAGGGGGGACCCAGTCCCAGAAGCATTGACTCGTCTGGAGGAATCACCGTTGGAACGACACCCCCGACGCAGACGCCGGCCGCGCCACGGGTTGCGCCGATTCAGGTGCGGCGGGATTCGCCCCGGCGCGAACAGGTTCGCGCCCCAACCGAAACGCCGGCCGGCGGTTGCGGCACGCGGCGAGTGACCTAGAGTTGCGCATGCCTTATCCCTTCCCGGACGGGCCGCGGCCGATGACCACCCAGACCGACGATCCGCTCCCCGACCTGCTCCGCACACTCCGCGGCCCGGCGCCGACCGACCGCGTCCGCGCCGCCCGCGACCTCGGCCGCCTCGGCTGGCTCGCCCGCGACGCCATCCCGGCGCTGGTGCGCGCGGCCGACGACGACGACGGCAAGGTGCGTGAGGCGGCGGCGCAGGCGGTCGGGCAGATGGGGCCGGACGCCCTGTCGCCGCTGAAGGCGATGCTGCGGCACGACGACAAGTACGTCCGCCGGCAGGCGGTGTGGGCGCTCGGGAAGCTGGGGCCGCTGGCGAAGCCGGCGCTGGCGGCGGTGTGCGAGGCGCTGCGCGACGCCGACCCGCGCACGGCGAGCGGGGCGGCGCAGGCGCTGGGGAACCTGGGGGCGGACGGCGCAGACGCGGTGCCGGCGCTGGCGGAGGCGATGCGGGGGACGAACATCGTGCTGTGCCGGCTGGCGGCGAAGGCGCTGAGCGCGATCGGCTACCCGGCGCTGCAGACGTTGATCACGCACCTGCAGCACTCCGACCCGTTCGTGCGGGGCGAGTCGGCGCTGGCGCTGGGGTGGATGGGCTCGGCGGCTCGGCCGGCGGTGCCGTACCTGGCGAAGCTGGTGCGGGGTCCGGGCGGCCGGTCGATGTCGGACACGCCGCCGCCGTCGGGGTCGCTGGGCGGCCTGGGGGGCTACGGGAGCGCGGTGATCACGCCGACGGCCCCGGCGGCGGGGGGCGAGGCGTCGGCGGACGAGACGTGTCGGGTGTACGCGGCGCAGGCGCTGGGGAAGATGGGTGCGAGTGCGGCGGCGGCGCTGCCGGAGCTGACGGCGGCGTCGCGGCACGGCCCCGACCCGCTCCGCGACGCCGCCCGCCAGGCGGCCCGGCTGGTGCAGGGGGCGTGAGCGTACCGCCGTCCTCTTCATAGTCCCGGCCCTCGATCCGAGAGGCCGGGTTGTAACCGATCCGCGAGTTCGCCAAGATACCCAACGGATAGGCTCCCACGCCACGCTGGCGACCGGGGCCGCTTCGGGGGGCGTGCCGTGCTCCGCACGCTGGAACTGGAAAACTACCGCGGCTTTCCGCACTTCGAGCTGCACGACCTCGGGCGTGTCAACCTCATCGTCGGCACGAACAATTCTGGGAAAACCTCGATATTGGAAGCCGTTTACCACCTCACCAGGGTCGGCGGGATGACGCCTGTTTGGTCATCACTTTCGAGTCGCGGAGAACTACTCGATACCCCGGGCAATGGTGACACGGGCTACGACATCAGGCACCTTTTCCACGGGAGATCCGTAGCTATCGGCACCCGGTACGAAATAAACTCCACTGCCGACGCCGGGACCCTGGGACTTGCAGCGGAGATTGCTGAGCTTTCGACTGAACGACGACTTCCGGGAATGGACGCTGATGACACCGGAATTGCGGAGGGTCAACCCGACTCCGCCCAGCCGGTGAATCTTGAGCTGCGATGGGGCGGCTTATACGGAGAAGCGGTCGCAAGGTACTTCGTACACCGCTGGGGAGGAATTGTACCAGAACCCGTTTTGCGCTCCAACCGAGAGAAGCGTAACAGGGCTAACATACGATACGTCTCTGTGGCGGCATTCGGGCCTGCGACGGTAATCGATCTGTTCGAGAAGTTGGTTCTCACGCCGGATGAAGACGTGGTAATTCGCGCGCTCAATATCATTGAACCTGATATCGAGCGGATTGCCCCCACAGGAACACATCGGTGGGCGAGAGGAAACGGCTATCCGAAAGGAGGCATGCTGGTTCGGTTTCACGGAAATTCGGATCGCGTTCCAATTGGAAGTATGGGCGACGGTATCTGGCGACTCCTCGGTTTGGCGTTGTCACTCGTCGATTGCCGCGACGGCATCCTCCTCATCGACGAGATCGACACTGGGTTGCACTACACCGTCATGGAAAAGATGTGGCGGATGGTGACGGAAACGGCCCGGCGGCTGAACGTCCAGGTGTTCGCCACCACCCACAGCCGCGACTGCTACGAGAGCCTGGCCGCGGTGTGCCGCGACGAGGTGACCGTGGGGAGCGAGGTCACCATCCAGCGGATCGAGCCGAAGAAGGGCCGGTCAGTCGCCTACAGCGAGGCCGAGATCATCGCCGCCGCCCGCTGGGCGACGGAGGTCCGCTGACCATGTC
>DASPHQ010000419.1:0-2152 GCA_035629595.1 Urbifossiella sp.
TCCACACCCGCACCTCGCCGTCGTAGGAGCCGCCGGCCACCAGATCGCCGTCGGGGCTGAACGACACTGCGTACACGAAGTCGCTCAGCCCCGACAGCGTCTTGCCCGCGGCCAGCGTGTCCAGGTTCCACAGCCGCACCGTCTTGTCCGCACTGGAGGTCGCCAGCACCGGCTGCTTCGGGTTGGCCACCACCTTGAACACCTCGTCGCCGTGGCCGCCGGCGTTCTTCACCTGCTTCCCCTCGCCGCCCGGCTTCCACGTCCGCAGCTGCTTGTCCGCCCCGACCGAGAAGCCGGCCGAGCCGTCGCCCTTCACCGCGACGCCGTAGACGATGTTCTGGTGTTCCGGGAACGTCACCACCGACTCCCGCGCCCGCAGGTCCCACACCTTCGCCGTCTTGTCGCGGCCGGCCGTCACCAGGAACCGGCCGTCGTTCGAGATCGACACGCCGAGCACCCAGTCGGCGTGGTTCTCGACCGTCTGGTCGAGCCGGGCGTTGGCGACGCCCGCGGTCAGATCCCACACCCGCACGGCCCGGTCGGTGCCGCCCGCGGCCAGCCACTTGCCGTCCTGCGACACCGCGATGCACAGGATGGCGTCCTCGATGTCCACGAAGTGCTTTACCATCACGGCCTTGTCGTTCACCCCGTCCAGAATCTCGACCGTGCCGGCGACGCGACCCTTCGCCTTGAGGTCGTAGACGCGCACGTCGCCCTCCTGCCCCGGGCGACCGCCGGCGACGGCGAGCAACCCGTTCGGCAGGAAGACCATGCCGTAGGCGCGCTCGGCGCGGGTGTAGACGCGCTTCACCAGCTTGGCCGTGGCGAAGTCCCACACCGTCAATTCGTGGTGCCCGCCGATCACCAGCGTCTTGCCGTCCGGGCTGAACGCCAGGGCGTTGACCACGGCCGGGAACTTGTACTGGTCCGGCGGCGTCGGCGGCTGCCACCGGACGCGCAGCTCCTTCACCAGATCGGCCTTCGGGTCGAGGCCCGAATCGAGCTTCGCCCCCTGGTCGATCCACTTGGCGATGACCAGCGCCTTGTCCTTCGGCACCGCCTCGCCCTTGTCGCGCGGCGGCATCCGCCGCTGTTCCGTCGTCACGATCAGGTCGTGGAAGTCGCTCTCCTTCGCCTTGCCGGCGGTGACCGGCGGGCCTTCCGGGCCGCCGGCCATCAGCTTCTCGAACGTCGTCATGTCGTACTTGCCCGACTTCTTCTTGGCGTCGTGGCAGGCGAAGCAGTTCTCCTTCAGGATCGGCGCCACGTCCTTGATGAAGCTTACGCCCTTGTCCTGGGCCGACGCCCGCGGCAGCGAGGCGAACATCATCAGGTACGCGGTCAGCGCCGCAGCGGCGCAAAGGAAGCAGAAGCGGCGTCGCAGCATGACAGCGTCCGGGAAAGGAGGCGGGGCGGGAATTCCTACTTTACCGGCCTGTCAAGCACGGAGGAAGCCTTTAGCCTCATTCAAGCCGAAGTTTTATCCGTCCGCGTACCCCCCACCGGGTCGCGGAAACAAGTGTCTCCGTCGCAAGGAACAGCGTCGGATCGTGTCGCTGGGCCCGGTCGGACTTGCCCCACCGCCCTAACCGGGCTATAAGCCGCCACTTCCGCCCCCGCCCGGACGCGCAAATGGCCGACGACCCTAACCGCGATCTGGCCGCCGCCCGCCGTCGCATCGAGCAACTCGAAACCGCCCTGATGCGGCGGACGGAACTCCTGGAACAGAAGCAGGCGGAGCTGGCCGCCGTCCGGGCCTCGAAGGCGTTCCGCGCCGCCAGCTTGATCAACAAACTCATCGATCGCCTGTTCCCGCTCCACACCCGCCGCCGCACCGTCCTGAAGCGCACCGCCCGCCGGCTGACCGCGATTCCCGCCGCGCTGCTGGCACGCCGCAAGGCCGCGAATGGCCCCCCGCCCGACGAGCGCTACCTCAGCGAATGCACGCCGCCGGACGAGTACCGCCGCTGGATTGGGAAGCACGAACCGGACGCCGCCGCGCTGATGAAGCAGCGTGCCCACCGCTTCAGTCGCGCCCCCAAGGTCAGCGTCGTGGTGCCGGTCTACAACCCGCCCGCGGGCTACCTCGAAGCGATGATCGCGTCGGTCCGCGAGCAGACCTATGGGCACTGGGAACTGTGCCTCGCCGACG
>DASPHQ010000420.1:0-3397 GCA_035629595.1 Urbifossiella sp.
GCCTGCGCCCTGTTGCTCCTCCTGATCGCCGCCGGCCCCGCCGCCGCGCAGGACGCCGGGCTCCTCCCCGCCGGCCCCACGCCGCCGAAGCGGCTGCTGCACGAACTCCTCTTCGCCGAGTGCCGCGCGAAGTTCGCCGCCCGCGCCACCGAGGTCGAGGCGCTGAAGACGCCCTCGGACATCGCCGCGCGGCAGAAGCGCCTGCGCGAGCAGTTCGTCGCCGCGCTCGGCGGATTCCCCGCGAAAACGCCGCTGAACGCCCAGACCGTCGGCACCCTGACACGCGACGGCTACTGCGTCGAGAAGGTGATCTACGAGAGCCGGCCCGAGCACCACGTCACCGCGAACCTGTACATACCGGACGGGAACGGCCCGTTCCCGGCGGTCCTGATGCCGATCGGCCACAGCGCGAACGGGAAGGCCGCCGACTACGTGCAGCGCGGCTGCATCCTGCTGGCGAAGAACGGCTTCGTCGCGCTCGCCTACGACCCCATCGGCCAGGGCGAGCGCGTGCAACTGCTCGACAAGCTCGGCCAGCCCGCCATCAAGGGGAGCACCAGCGAGCACACCATGACGATGGTCGGCGCCCTGCCGACGGGGCACTGCACCGCCAGCTATCGCGTCTGGGACGGCATCCGCTCCATCGACTACCTGTGTGGCCGCCCCGAGGTCGACGCGAAGCGGATCGGCTGCACCGGCTGCTCCGGCGGCGGCACACTCACGTCGTACCTGATGGCGCTTGACGACCGCGTCGCCGCGGCCGCGCCGTCGTGCTACCTCACGAGCCTCGACCGGCTGTTCGCCACGATCGGCCCGCAGGACGGCGAACAGAACATCCCCGGCCAGGTGGCGTTCGGCCTCGACCACGCCGACTACGTCACGATGCGGGCGCCGAAGCCGACGCTGATCATCGCGGCGTCGAAGGACTTTTTCGACATCAAGGGGACGTGGGACTCGTACCGCGAGGCGAGCCGGGTGTACGGCAAGCTCGGCTTCCCGGAGCGCGTCGGTCTGGTGGAGACGGACACGACGCACGGCTACCCGAAGAGCCACCGCGAGGCGGCGGTGCGGTTCTTCAACCGCTGGCTGCGCAGGACCGACGCCCCGGTGACGGAAGGCGACTTCCCCATCGAGAAGGACGCGGCCCTGCTCTGCACGCGCACCGGCAACGTGCTCGAAGACCTGAAGGGCCGGTCGGTGTTCGACCTGAACGCGGCCGCGGCCGACGCCGCCCGCAAGCAGCGGAAGGCACTGGAGCCGGCGGCGCAGCGGGCCGCGGTGGCGAAGCTGCTCGGCCTGCCGGACACGCCGCCGCGGACGACGGTCGAGAAGGTGAGCCAGGAAGGGCGCAAGGGGTACACGGTGCTGGAGCTGATCTACCGCACGGAGGGCGGGCTGCCGCTGCCGGCGGTCGCGTTGGTGCCGGCGAAGGAGAAGCGCGACGGGCCGCGGGCGGTCCTCGTCCACGACGGCGGGAGGGCGGCCGTTCTCGGTGAGGCCGAGGCGCTGGCGAAGGCCGGGCGGTACGTCCTGGCGATCGACCTGAGCGGGTGGGGCGAGACGGCCCCCGGCACCGTCGCGGCCGGCCGGCCGAATTACTTCGGGGTCGAATCGCGCGAGACGTTCCTGTCGCTACACCTGAGCCGCCCGCTGCTCGGCCGGCGCGTGCAGGACCTGATGGGCGTCGTGCGCCACCTCCGCAGCCCGGCCGACAAGGAGATCGAGCTGATCGGCCACGGCGCCGCGGCGCCGGTGGTGCTGCACGCCGCGGCGCTCTTGCCGGACGACGTGGCGGCGGTGCAGTTGGTCGGCGGCGTCGTGTCGTGGGACGAGGTGGCGCGGACGGCGGTGAGCGTGACCCAGTTCGCCAGCGTCGTTCCCGGGGCGCTGCGGGTGTACGACCTGCCGGACCTCGCCGCGAGTCTGTCGCCGCGTCCGCTGGTGATTCGTCAGGCGAAGGACGCCGCGGGGAACGCGGCGCCGGCGGCGCTGGTGGAGCGGACGTACGCGCCGGTGCGGGCCGCCTACGCGAAGGACGGCGCCAACGGTCGGTTCACGACGACACGGTAGCCCGAAGGTTCGCCGCTTGCGGCGTTGCAGGGCATGCCCTGCAACGCCGCAAGCGGCGAAACCCCGACCCTTCCCCCCCAGATTTCCCCTCCCATGCGCACCCTCCTCGCCGTCGCCGCGCTGGCCCTCGTCGCCGCCGACCTGCCGGACGTGGACCCGGCCGTCTTCCCGCCCGACGACCCGCGCACCAAGGCGCTCCCCAAGATGGTCTGGGCCGACGCCCGCAAGCGCCTCGCCGACGCCGGCGAGCGCGAATCCAAAGCCTTTGCCGCGGTGCAATCCCGCGCCGACTGGGAAGCGTTCCGCAACCCCCGCCTCGCGGCGCTCAAGGAGTCGCTCGGCAGCTGGCCCGTGCCGCCGGCGCGCGTCCGCGTCGAGGTGCTGAAGTCTATCCCCGGCGACGGCTTCGTCGTCGACAACCTCGTCTACGAGTCCCGGCCCGGACTGTGGGTCACGGCCAACCGCTACCGGCCTGCCGCGCCGGCGGCGAAGATGCCCGGCTTCCTCCTGTCGCACAGCCACCACACCGGCCGGACGCAGGGCGAGCTTCAGGACATGGGCATGACGTGGGCGCGCGCCGGCGGCGTCGTCCTCGTCCCCGACCACCTCGGCCACGGCGAGCGGCGGCAGCACCCGTTCCGCACCGAGAAGGATTATCCGCAGCCATTCAAGGCCGGCCGCCAGGACTACTACCACCGCTACGTCACGAACCTGCAACTGTCGGCCGTCGGCGACTCGCTCATGGGCTGGATGGCGTGGGACTTGATGCGCGGCGTCGACGTGCTGCTCCAGCACTCGGGCGTCGACCCGGAGCGTGTCATCCTGCTGGGCGCCGTCGCCGGCGGCGGCGACCCGGCGGGCGTGACCGCGGCGCTCGACCCGCGGGTGAAGTGCGTGGTGCCGTTCAACTTCGGCGGGTGGCAGCCCGAATCGTCGGTCATGGCGAACCCGGACCGCGAGTTCGCGTGGTTCGGCGACGGTTATTGGGAGAGCACCCGCGGCCTGCGCAACGGCGCCCGCGACGGCTTCGCCCACTGGGTGATCGTCGGCAGCGTCGCCCCGCGGCCGGTGGTGTACGCCCACGAGTTCGCGTGGAACCCCGATACCGACCCGGCGTGGCCGCGGCTCCAGAAGGTCTTCGACCTGTACGACGCCCCCGACCGCCTGGCGGTCGTCGAGGGCCGCGGCACCCTCAAGGGGACGCCGCCGGAGAGCTCCCACTGCAACAACATCGGCCCGCTCCACCGGAGCAAGATCTATCCGATCCTGAGGCGCTGGTTCGGCATGCCGATCCCAGAGGAGTACAGCATGCGCCGGGCGCCAGAGG
>DASPHQ010000421.1:0-2173 GCA_035629595.1 Urbifossiella sp.
ACGTGGTCAAGGAGAACGAGACGGTCCTCACCAGGCTCGTCGTCCTCGACCCGATCTACGTCGTGTTCGACATCGACGAGCGCACCCTCCTCCGCATCCGCCGGCTGATCGCCGACGGCCGCATCCCGTCGGCGCGCGAGAGCCCGATCTCCGTCCGGGTCGGGCTCGCCGACGAGGAGGGGTACTCCTTCACGGCCCCGCTGACGTTCGCCGACAACACGCTCGACGCCGGCACCGGCACGCTGCGCTTCCGCGGCGAGATGCGGAACCCGAGCCTTCAGCGGACGGGCCTGCCGGCGGTGGTCGGCGCCGCGGCCGCGACCGGGGCGGACGTGAACGCCCCGCGGCTGTTGTCACCGGGGATGTTCGTGCGCGTGCGGTTCCCGGTCGGCCGCGAGCACCCGGCCGTGCTGATCCCCGAGGAGGCGGTCGGCGCCGACCAGGGGCAGCGGTTCGTGTTCGTGCTCAACGACCAGGACGAGGCGCAGTACCGCCGGGTGACGCTTGGGGCGCAGGAGGGCCGGCTGCGGGTGGTCGAGGACGGCGTGCGACCCGGCGATCGGGTGGTGGTGAGCGGCCTCCAGCGCGTGCGCGCGGGGCTGAAGGTGAACCCCCGCACGACAGCGACCAAGAAGCAATAACCCGGCGAGCCGACCGCCGTGAGGCGGCGGGTGAGGCACAACTCACCCGCCGCCTCACGGTGGTCGGCTCGCCCTCGATCCTCCTCTGTCCTCCGGACCGCGTGATCCCGCGCTTCTTCATCGACCGGCCGATCTTCGCGGCCGTCCTGTCGCTGGTCGTCACCCTGGCCGGGGCGCTCGCCGCCCCGGTGCTGCCGGTGTCCCAATACCCGCAGGTCACCCCGCCCACCGTCCAGGTGGACTGCAACTACCCGGGGGCCAGCGCCTCGGTCGTGTCCCAAACCATCGCCTCGCCGGTCGAGCAGCAGGTCAACGGCGTCGAGGAGATGCTGTACATGACCTCGCAGTGTACCAGCGACGGGAGCTACACCCTCACCGTCACGTTCCGCCCCGGCACCGACCTGAACATGGCCCAGGTGCGCGTGCTCAACCGCGTCGCCCTGGCGATGCCGCAGCTGCCGGACGTGGTCCGCGCCACCGGCGTCACCACCCGGAAGCGCTCGCCCGAGCTGCTGATGACGCTCAGCATGAACAGCCCGGACGGCACGTACGACCAGACCTACCTGAGCAACTACGCCCTGCTCCGCGTCAAGGAGGAGATCGCCCGTGTCCCAGGCGTCAGCGACGTGACCATCTTCGGCCAGCGCGACTACGCCATGCGCGTCTGGGTGAACCCGGAACGCCTCGCGGCGCTGTCGCTCACGCCGGCCGACGTGGTGACCGCCCTTCGGCAGCAGAACCTCTCGATCGTCGCCGGCCGCGTCGGTCAGGCCGACGGCGAGGCGGCGACGCCGTTCGAGTTCACCGTGTCGGGCCTCGGCCGGCTGACGCACGAGGAGGAGTTCGCCGAGGTCGTGGTGAAGGTCGGCGCCGCCGGGCAGGTGGTGAAGCTCAAGGACGTGGCCCGCGTCGAGCTCGGTGCGAAGGCCCAGGACGTGAACAGCCGGTTTGACCTGAAGCCGACGACCGGCCTCGGCATCTTCCTGATGTCGAACGCGAACGCGGTCGAGGTGTCGCGCGACGTGCTGGAGCGGATGGAGCGGCTCGGCAACGAGTTCCCGCCGGGCGTGAAGTGGGAGATCGGCTACGACACCGCCCCGTTCATCAAGGACTCGATCAAGGAGGTGTTTTACTCCCTCCGCGACGCGATCATCCTCGTCGCGCTGGTGGTGCTGGTGTTCCTCCAGAGCTGGCGGGCCGCGATCATTCCACTGGCCGCGGTACCGGTGGCGATCGTCGGAACCTTCGCGGCGATGTACGTGGCCGGGTTCAGCGTGAACAACCTCACCCTGTTCGGACTGGTGCTGGCCGTCGGCATCGTCGTGGACGACGCCATCGTCGTGGTCGAGGCGGTGCAGCACAAGCTCGACCAGGGCTTCACCCCGCGCGACGCGACCATCCGCGCCATGGACGAGGTGTCCGGCCCGGTCATCGCCGTGGGCGTGGTGCTGGCCGCGGTGTTCGTTCCGTGCGCGTTCATGTCCGGCATCGTCGGCTCGTTCTTCCGGCAGTTCGCCCTCACCATCGCGGTC
>DASPHQ010000422.1:0-5057 GCA_035629595.1 Urbifossiella sp.
CGGCTGCAACTGGCGCGCTGGATCGCCGACCCGACGAACCCGCTTTCGGCGCGGGTGTGGGTGAACCGCGTCTGGCAGCACCACTTCGGCCACGCCCTCGCCCGCACGCCGGACAACCTCGGCTTCACCGGCGACAAGCCGACGCACCCCGAGTTGCTCGACTGGCTCGCGGCCGACTTCCGCGCCCTCGGCGGCCGCACGAAGCCGATCCACCGGCTGATCCTTCACAGCGCCACCTACCGGCAGGCGTCAATTCACCCGCGGGCCGAGGAGTACGACAAGACCGACGCCGGCAACCGCCTGTGGTGGCGTGCCGAGCGCCGCCGGCTCGACGCCGAAGGGCTACGCGATTCACTTCTGAGCGCCGGCGGCAACCTGAAGCTGGACCGCGTCGGCGGCCCGAGCTTCGCGCCGGACATCCCGCCGGACGCGCTGGAAGGCTTGTCGATGAAGGGGGCGGCGTGGAAGGCGTCGCCGCCGGCCGAGCAGGGGCGGCGGACCGTGTACGTGTTTGCCAAGCGCGGCCTATTGCCGCCGCTGCTGACGACGTTCGACCTCCCCGACACCACGCTCCCGAGCTGCCGCCGCGACGTGACCATCGTGCCGACGCAGGCGCTGGCGCTGCTGAACAACCCGTTCGTGCATGCCCAGAGTACGGCGCTGGCGCGGCGGGTGGGTGCGGGGCCGAAGGGCGAGCAGGTGTCGCGGGCGTGGCGGCTGGCGCTCGGCCGCGACCCGCGCGACGCCGAGCGCACCGCGGCGCTGGCGCACCTGGACCGACAGGCGGCGCTGCTCGGCGAGCCGGCGGCGCTGGCGTCGCTGTGCCACGCGCTGCTGAACACGAACGAATTCGCCTACGTGGACTGAGGTTCGCTCATGCCCTCTCCGTTCCCCTGCGGGCTCACCCGCCGCGAAGCGCTCTGGGACATGGGCGGCGGGTTCGCCGGCGTCGCCCTCGCCGGGCTCCTCGCCGACGACGCCCGCGCCGCCGACGGCCCCCTCGCGCCGAAGCCGCCGCACTTCCCGGCGAAGGTGAAGAGCTGCATCTTCCTGATGATGAACGGCGGCCCGTCGCAGGTGGACACGTTCGACCCGAAGCCCGAACTCGCCCGCTTCGCCGGCACCGAGATGCCGGCCGACAAGAAGTACATCAACTCCGGCGGCCGCCGCGTCGGGCACCTCACCCCGGCGTTCCGCCCGTTTCGCCCCGGCGGCACGAGCGGACTCCCCGTCTCCGACTACTTCCCGAACGTGCGGCGGCACGCCGACAAGCTCGCGGTGGTGCGGTCGTGCCACACCGACAGCCACGCCCACGGCTCGGCGCTGGTGATGATGAACACCGGCAAGACGTTCATCGGCCGGCCGTCGCTCGGCAGCTGGGCGGTGTACGGCCTCGGCACCGTCAACCAGAACCTCCCCGGCTACGTCGTCCTCATGGACAAGCGCGGCGGCCCCATCAGCGGCCAGCCGAACTGGGCCAGCGGGTTCATGTCGGCGGCGTACTCGGGCACGCTGTTCCGCCCCGCCGGCGACCCCATCCTCGACCTGCGCGGCCCGCACGGCCCCGCCGCGCAGCGGAACCAGCTCGACCTCCTCGCCCAGCTGAACCAGCAGCACCTGGACGCCCGCCCCGGCGGCCGCGAACTGGCGGCCCGCGCCGCCAGCTACGAACTCGCCTTCCGCATGCAGGCCGCCGCGCCCGAGGCCGTGGACCTGACCCGCGAAGCGTCTCGCACCCTCGACGCCTACGGCGTCGGCCGCGCGCCGACCGACGAGTTCGGCCGCAACTGCCTGATCGCCCGCCGGCTCGTCGAGCGCGGCGTGCGGTTCGTGCAGCTCTACAGCGGCGGCGGCCACCTCGAAGACACCTGGGACGCCCACGCCAGCGTCGAGCGGAACCACGGCCAGCACGGCGCCGAGGTCGATCAGCCGATCGCTGCGCTGCTGACGGACCTGGAAGCCCGCGGGATGCTCGACAGCACGCTGGTGGTGTGGGGCGGCGAGTTCGGGCGGATGCCGTTCAGCGAAGGGCGGAACGAACCCGGCCGCAACCACAACCCCTACGGCTTCTCGATGTGGCTCGCCGGCGGAGGCGTGAAGGGCGGCACCGCCTACGGCGCCACCGACGAGCTGGGGTTTGAAGCCGTCGAGAACAAGGTTCACGTCCACGACCTGCACGCCACCATCCTGCACCTGATGGGCCTCGACCACGAGAAGCTCACCTACTTCCACCAGGGCCGGGCCGAGCGATTGACCGACGTGTACGGCACCGTCGTCCGCGCCATCCTGGCTTGAGGTTCCCTCATGCGCTGCCTCCTCCTCGCCGCCGCGGCCGCCTTCGGCGTCGCGGCCGACGCCCCCGCCCCGGTGCGCGTCATGAGCTTCAACGTCCGCT
Source organism: Urbifossiella sp. (assembly GCA_035629595.1). GTDB lineage: Bacteria > Planctomycetota > Planctomycetia > Gemmatales > Gemmataceae > Urbifossiella. The sequence continues at coordinate 2,396 of DASPHQ010000422.1, forward strand.
ACGGCTCCGCCCGCGACGGCGACAACCACTGGGACAAGCGCAAAGACTTCCTCGCAACGACGATCACAGCGTTCGACCCCGACCTGCTCGGCACGCAGGAAACGCTCGCCTTCCAGCGCGACTTCCTGGCCGAGAAGTTGAAGGGGCACACCGCCTTCGGCGCCGGCCGCGACGACGGCAAGGACCGCGGCGAGATGGCGGCGCTGTTCTACCGCACAGCCCGGTTCGAGAAGCTCGGCGGCGGCCACTTCTGGCTGAGCGAGACGCCCGACCGCGTCGGCAGCAAGGGGTGGGACGCCGCCCTGCCGCGCATCGCCAGCTGGGTGAAGCTGAAGGACCGCACGGACGCGACGCCCGTGCTGTTCCTCAACACCCACTTCGACCACCTGGGCAAGAAGGCCCGGCACGAATCGTCGAAGCTGGTCCGCGCGAAGGTCGCCGAGCTCGGCGTCGGCTGCCGCGTCGTCGTCACCGGCGACTTCAACGCCGGCGAGGGGAGCGACCCCTACCAGGCGCTGTTCGAGCCGGCCGGCGCGCTCGCGGACACGTTCCGCGTCAAGCACCCGACGCGCGGCAAGGACGAAGGGACCTTCAACGGCTTCGACCCCGCGGCCGTCGGCGGACCGCGCATCGACTGGATCGCCGTCGGCCGCGACTGGCACGTGCGCGACGCCGGCATCGACCGCACCGTGAAGGGCGACCGCACCCCGTCCGACCACTTCCCCGTCACCGCCGTGCTGGGTTACGCGCCGGCCAAGAAGTAAGTCTGATGAATCCGGCGGCGTCAAGGAAAACGGCCATTCGGGCGGAGATTATTGTTTCCGCCGCCCCCCCACCGGGTCGCGGAAACATGTCACGCCGTCAGTTTGACACCGATCCGATCCTTCTGCGGACCGGGTGATCGACTCAGGTCGTGAGAGTGAAACGGGTTGCGTCAGCGGCCGACGCCGCCCGCGGATATCTCCCAAACCACGGCCGACGACTCCTCGTTCCCGGCCGTCGCGAGTCGGCGGCCGTCGGGCGAGAAGAACACCCGCCGGTCGCCAGGGACCCCCGCGAGCCGGCCGACGACCTCCCCCGTCGGGACGCGCCGAACCTCGACCTCGCCCCCCTCGCGGATCACGGCCAGGGTCCGGCCGTCGGGCGCGAACGCCACGTTGACGGACTTCCCGGCGGGCGACGCGAACGGCACCTGGCGGCGGGACGGGAACTCCCACACCCGCAGCCGTCCGTGTTCGTCCGTCGTCGCCAGATGTCGGCCGTCGGGGGCCACCGACAGCCCCCACAGGCGCTTCCCGTCCGCGATCGGGTCGCCGACTGCCTGCCCGGTCTCCGTATCGAACACGAACACCCCTTCGGCGGCCGCGAGCACGTGCTTCCCGTCCGGCGTGAAGGCCACGCGGCGGACGGACCCGCGGGCGCCGCGGAGTTCGCGGAGAAGCTTGCCGGCGTCGGCGTCCCACACGCACACGCGGCCGGCGTTCTCCCTGCTCGTGCTGCCGTAGCTGTCGCCGGTGGCGATCCGCTTCCCGTCCGCGGAGAATACCAGGCAGGTGCAGCCGGCCTCGTGCCCGGCCATCGCGTGCCGCAGCGCCCCCGTCGCCACGTCCCAGAGCCGAACCTTGCGGTCGAAGTCCCAGCTGGCCGCGGCGAGCGTCCGCCCGTCCGGCGAGAAGGCGACGGCCGGCACGCCCGCGGGCACCCCGGAGTCGAGGGTGCGCACCAGCTTGCCGGTGTCGGGCTCCCACAGCCGCACCACCGGGTCGCCGCGCATGAACGACGACGTGGCGACGAGCCGGCCGCCCGGCGCGAACGCCACCGACGTCACCGGCGCGGCGTGGCTCGGGTACGGCTCGACCGGCCGGCCGGTGGCCGTGTCCCACAGCATGACGCCGTGGGCGTTGTTCCCGAAGCCGGTGGCGAACGTCTTCGAGTCCGGGGCGAAGAACACGTTGGTGATGTGACCGGGGAAGGCGCGGACGCGGGCGCGCTCGCGCCCGTCGGCGAGGTTCCACAGCCGCACCGAGCCGTCGTGGTTGCTCCCGGCGAGGGTCTGCTTGTCGGGGCTGAACGCCAGCGACCAGTAGGACTTCTCCCCGTCCGCGTCCATCAGGCGGACCCGGCGGCCGGTGAGGGCGTCGTACACGGCGACGACCGGCGGCTCCGTGGGAGCGGCGACGAGCGTCCCGTCCGCCGAGAAGGCCGGCGGCGGCCCGCCGATGTTCTTCACACGGACGGACCCGACCCGCCAGAGCTGGGCGTTGCGGCCGGCGTCCCACACCGCCACCTCGTCCTGCTCGCGGCCGGCGACGAGGAGGCGGTCGCCGAGCCGGGCCGCGACCGGGAATCGGAACGAAGCCGTCCCGCCGACGAGTCCTTCGGCCTTCTCGACGTCCCAGCGGAGGAACAACTCCCCCCTCTGGAAGATCGCTTCTCGGCCGCCCGCCGGGAAGGCGATGGCGCGGGCCGCGGCGTGCGGGCGGGGGAGGTCGAGGGGCTGCCCGGTGGTCGCGTCCCACGCCCATTCGTGGTGGGCGTCGGCGGGGTGCTCGGCGTACACCCGCTTCCCGTCCGCCGAGAAGGCGAGGGCCGAGGGCGGGTGGTAGCGTTTCTCCAGCGGGATCTCGCACACCTTCCTCCCGGTGGCGCGGTCCCACACCAC
>DASPHQ010000423.1:0-5350 GCA_035629595.1 Urbifossiella sp.
GGAAGCGGCTGGACATCGATCACGGCGCGCCGATCCGCGCGATCATCGCCTGACGGGGGACTGTGGGACTGAGGGACTCAGGGACTGAGGGACTGATGAGGGACTGAGAGACCGAGGGACTCAGGGACCAAGGGACGAAAGACAAGTTTTCTCCCTCCGTCCCTTGGTCCCTGAGTCCCTCGGTCTCTCAGTCCCCCAGTCCCTCATCAGTCCCTCGGTCCCTCGGTCCCTCAGTCCCAGCAGGAGCCCCCATGCCCCCGAAGAAGGTCGCCGCGGTCGTCACCGAGTACCGCCGCTGGTCGCACGCCGACGTCATCCTCCGCAACCTCCTCGGCGGCTACCCCGACGGCACCCGCCCCGACCTGCAACTCGTGTCGCTCGTCACCGACCAGGTGCCCAAGACCGACATGAGCCGCGAACTGGCGAGGCGCCACGGCTTCCGCATCTGCGCCACCGTGAACGAAGCGCTGACCCTCGGCACCGACACCCTCGCGGTCGACGGCGTGCTGTCGATCGGCGAGCACGGCCAGTACCCGACCAACGACCGCGGCCAACTCCTCTACCCGCGCCGCCGCTTCTTCGCCGACATCGCCGCCGTGTTCGAGCGGACCAAGCGGTCGGTCCCGGTGTTCAACGACAAGCACCTCGCGGCGACGTGGGACGACGCGAAGTGGATGTACGACACCGCCCGCCGCCTGATGGTGCCGTTCCTCGCCGGCTCCAGCATCCCGGTGACGTGGCGCAAGCCGGACGTGGAGTTGCCGCGCGGCTGCGACCTTGTCGGCGCCGTGCAGCTCGGCTACGGCCCGTTCGAGGGCTACGGCTTCCACGCCCTCGAAGGCCTGCAGTGCATGGTCGAACGCCGCGGCCGCGAGGAGACGGGCGTGGCCGCGGTGACGTGCCACAGCGGGCCGGCGATGTGGGCGGCGCTCGACCGCCACGCCTGGACGAAGCCGGTCCTCGAAGCCGGCCTGCGGCTCATCCCGGCGCACGCCAACGGCGACGTGCGCGAGCTGTCGGCGAAGGCGCGCGACGCCGGCACGTTCGAGGTGGAGTACCGCGACGGCTTCCGGGCGTTCGTGGTGATGCCCAACGGCTGGGTCCACGAGGGCGACGGCGGGGCGTTCGTGTTCGCCGGCCAGGTGCGCGGGCGGCCGCCGGTGGCGTGTCAGTACTACCTGCAGCAGCCCGACCCGTTCGCGCACTTCGCCGAGCTGACGAAGGCGATCGACTCGCTGGTCCGCACCGGCCACGCCCCGTACCCGGTCGAGCGGACGCTGCTGACGACGGGCGTGCTGGACGCGGTGATGACGAGCAAGCACCGCGGCGGCGTCCGCGTGGAGACGCCGCACCTGGACGTCCGCTACCGGCCGACCGACTGGGGCGCGGCGAAGGGGGCGATCCCGCCGGCGCAGAAGGGGTAGCGTCGGTGAAGCGGCGCCTGGGTTGGTAGCCGCGGGCTTCAGCCCGCGCTCAGCTGAGCGCGGGCTGAAGCCCGCGGCTACCAGCCAATACACCTGCACGAACCACTAGTGCCCGGCCGCCTTCTCGAAGTACGCCTTCGACTCCTTCACCCCCGGCTTGATCGTCGCCGACCCCGGCTTCCAGTCGGCCGGGCACACCTCGCCGTTCTTCTCGAAGAACTGCAGCGCGTCGAGCACCCGCAGCGCCTCGTCCACGCTCCGCCCGAGCGGCAGGTCGTGGACGGTGGACGCGCGGACGATCCCCTGCTTGTCGATCAGGAAGGTGCCACGCAGGGCGATGCCGCCGTCCAGCAGCACGCCGTAGTCGGCCGCGATCTTCTTGGTCAGGTCGGCGACGAGCGGGTACTTCAGCCCGCCGAGGCCGCCGGCGGCGCGCGGCGACTGGATCCACGCGAGGTGGCTGAACTGGCTGTCGATGGAGCAGCCGAGCACCTGGCAGTCGCGCTTCTCGAACTCGGCGACGCGGTCCGAGAACGCCACGATCTCGGTGGGGCAGACGAAGGTGAAGTCCAGCGGGTAGAAGAACAGCACCACGTACTTGCCGCGGTAGTCGGACAGCTTGACCTGCTTGAACTCCTCGTTCACCACCGCGGTGGCGGTGAAGTCCGGGGCTTCCTTCTGCACCTGGGCCGGCATCGGTTCGTCTCCTGGGGTGGGGCTACGGTGAATGATTAGGGACGGGGGGCCGCGTTTCCACCGGCCGGGGCGAAGCCGCGGCATCGGCCGGACCGATGGGCGGGAGGAATCCGGCGTCGTTGAACTTCTTGGTTGACTCTTCACACTTTCTTCACGTATCCTGATATTGTGATTGATGAGCGACTCGCTCCATACCGGCTTTTGTCCTCATTCCACTCTCCCGAGGATCCGATGCGTGCCTCACGCGACCGGTCCGGCTTCACCCTCATCGAGCTGTTGGTGGTGATCGCGATCATCGCGATCCTGATCGGGATGCTCCTCCCGGCCGTGCAGAAGGTCCGGGAGTCGGCGGCCCGGACGAAGTGCATGAACAACATGAAGCAGATCAGCCTGGCCTGCCACGCCTTCCACGACGTGTACAAGGTCACCCCCCCGAGCCGGGTGGCGTCCGGCGGGTTCCCGCGGCTGGACGTGCCGGCGGACGCCTACCAGGGCTGGGCGGTGTGGCTGCTGCCGTTCATCGAGCAGGACAACGTGCGGAACCTGTACAACACCAAGCTCCACTTCGGTCACGCCAACAACACCACCGCGGTGCAGACCAAGATCAACGTGTTCCTGTGCCCGTCCGGCATCAACCCGGACCGCAAGGCCCCGACGATCACCCACACCGCCGGGAGCACGACGTACACGGTCAAGAACGCCGGCGTGACCGACTACACCGTCATCCGTACGGTCTCCACGAGTTCCACGTCCGCCCTCGGGGCGGCGACCCAGACGAAGGCCAGCCCGGTCGGCCCGCACTCGTTCAACTCCGGCGGAACCACCCGGACGTTCGGCTTCAGCGCCGTGCGCGACGGCCTCTCGAACACCATCTTCTACGTCGAGATCACCGGCCGGGCCGACCGCTGGGGGCCGGGCGGCAAGGAAGTGTCGAGCGGCAGCCTCGGCGGCTCCGCGTGGTGCGACGAGGCGAACGAGATCACCCTCGACGGGTGCGACCCGGCCGGCGACTCGGGGAACGGCCTCTCGGGCGGGGCCGAGCCGATGAACTGCACCAACAGCGGCGAGCCGTACTCGCTCCACACCGGCGGCATCAACGTCTCGATGTGCGACGGGTCGGTCCGGTTCGTCCGCGCGTCGGTGTCGATGCGGGCGTTCGCGGCGTCCGTCACCGCCATTGGCCGCGAGTCCTTCGGCCTGAACGACGACTGACACGAACGGCTGAGCTTCCGAGCCGGCCCCGTGAGGGGTCGGAGTGCCACCCGCACTCCGACCCCTCACGGGGCCAGCTCCGTTGGCGCCTCATCAGTACTCCCGCACCAGCAGCTCGCCGTCCGCCGCGAACCAGCCTTCCCCGTCGATCTGGTAGACGCCGTCGGTGCGGGCCGCGAGCAGCCGGCACGCCGCGGTCAGCAGCTTCTCCAGCGCCACCTCGTCACTCGCGTCCACCGGCTTGCGGATCACCACCAGCTGCCGCGTCAGCGCGACCCGCTCCACGAGCGCGGCCGCGTGCGGGCTGTAGTCGCACGTCTCGAGCTCGGCCGCGTGGGCGTTCAGCTCGGCGCGGATGTCGTCCTCGTCGGCCAGGTAGCGGGCGAGGGTGACGGGCGTGTTCAGACCCGGCAGGCGGAGCTCGCCGCCGGTCCAGCCGAGGTCGTCGCCGCGGAAGTGCGGCTCGACCGGCAGCCCGATGGCGTGCAGCGCCGCGGCCAGTTCCGACGGCGGAACGGGTGCGTCGGTGCGCCCGAATACCCGGTGCCACATGCTGTTCCGCCCCCGGTTGAAACCCGGAGGTCATGGTACGGAGTACAGCTGGCCGCCGACCGGCCTGTTCCCGGGTCGGTGATCGCGGCTAAGATTACGCCATTCCACCACCCGCACCCGCCGCCGGAGCCGTGATGACGCCGACCGAGAACGGTGAACTCGTCAACCGCGTCCAGCAGCTCCGCCTCGACGGGCAACTCGGCACCGAGACCGGCTCCGGCCGCGGCGGCGGGTCGTGGCTGCCGTGGCTGCTGTGCGCGCTGCTGTCCCTGAGCTGGGTCGGCGTCGGCGTCCGCTTCTACCGGCAGACCGGCGCATCTCGTCCCGCCGACGGCGGCGAACCGGCCGCGAAGGCGCCCGGCGCGTCGGCCGCGCCGACCGCCGCCGGCCCGGCCGCGGCGCCGGGCGAGGTGCTGTTGCCGCTCAAGGGGAACGTGATCCCGTTCCTTCAGATCGCGGTCAGCCCGCGGGACGTGGCGGGGGAAATTACCAAGATCACGTTCTTCGAGGGGCAGCGCGTGAAGCAGGGCGACACGCTCGCCACCCTGCTGAACTCCCAGTACGAGAACCGGTTCAAGACCGAGGTGGCGTCGGTGCGGTCGGCGGAGGCGCAGGTGGCGAAGGCCGAGGCGGGCGAGGTGACGGCGACGGTGAGGGTGGCGAAGTCCAAGTCGGCGCTGGCCGCGGCCACGGCCCGGGTGACGCGGGCGCTGGCCGTGCAGGACCGCTCCACGAAGGACTTCGAGCAGGCCCGCCAGCAGCGCGTGGCCGGCGGCATCTCGGCGCAGGAGTACCAGAAGTTCGACGCCGACAAGCAGGTGGCCGACGCCGACACCGTGGCCGCCCATGCGGACGTGGAGGCGGCGACCCGCGAGGTGGAGGCGACCGAGGCCGAGCGGACCACGAGCAAGGCGCACACCCGGGCGGCGCGGGCCGAGGTGTCCGCGGCCGAGGCCCGCCGCGACGAGGCGAAGCGGCTGCTGGACAACTGCACCATCGTGGCCCCGATCAGCGGCACGGTGCTGACGAAGAAGGCCGACCGCGGCAGCCTGGTGAGCCCGGCGGCGTTCAACGTGTCGGCGAGCCTGTGCGAGATCGCCGACCTGGCGAAGCTGGAGGTCGAGCTGGACGTGCCGGAGCGGCAGATCACGCGCGTCCGGCCGGGGCTGGAGTGCCAGCTCGTCGCCGACGCCGACCCCACGCGGACGTACCGCGGCGAGCTCCACCGCGTGATGCCGATCGCCGACGACAGCAAGAACGTGATCAAAGTGCGGATCCGCGTGTACCTGCCGCGCGGCGAGGAGCCGGGGTCGTTCCTGAAGCCGAGGATGGCCGTGACGGCGATGGTCATCAACCGCGCGTTCGCGCCGTCGCCCAACGACCAGCCGTGGGAATAGCCGCACGTGCGGCCACACCCGGGGCGTTGCCCCGGGCTATGTTGTCCCAGGCCGTTGGCCTGAAAACCC
>DASPHQ010000424.1:0-10352 GCA_035629595.1 Urbifossiella sp.
TACCGGGCCCTCGGGATCGACCCCGACTCGACGGTCCCGGACCGCGGCGGCCGCCCGGTGTCGGTCTGCCAGAACGGCACGCCTATCACGGACATCCTGGCGTAGGCGGGCCGGTCTGATGATTCCGGCGGCGTCAAGGAAAACGGCCATTCGGGCGGAGATAATTGTTTCCGGCGACCCCCCCACCGGGTTCTGGAAACAAGTGCTTCTGCCAGAAGAATCGCCGTCGGAGCGACATCGCGGGAGCGATCGCGTCGCGCATCGTTGCCCGGCAAGGAGTTGCGATCACATGCTCAAGTCACCCGCCCTCTGCGCCGCCCTCGCCGCCCTCGCCGCCCTCGCCGCGTCGGCACCGGGCCGCCACCCCGCCGACCCGCCGGCGGGCGTCGGGGCCGGCGCGCCCGAGGAGGTGGTGGTGTTCGCGGCCGGCAAGGACGGGTACGCGTCGTTCCGCATCCCGGCCGTGGTCGCCGGGGCCAAGGGTACACTGCTGGCGTTCGCCGAGGGGCGGAAGGACGGCCCGTCGGACGACGGCAACGTCGACACCGTCCTCCGCCGGAGCACCGACGGCGGCAAGACCTGGGGGCCGCTCCGGGTGGTCGCCGACGCCGGGGCCGACTTCGTCGGCAACCCGTGCCCGGTCCTCGACCGCACCACCGGCCGGGTGTGGCTCCCGCTCGCCCGCAAGCCCGGCCGGAACACGGCCGCGCAGAGCATGACGGGGGGCGGGGCCGGGCCGATGGAGGTGCTGATGCTCCACTCGGACGACGACGGGGCCACCTGGTCGCCGCCGGACAACGTCACCCGGGCCGTGAAGCCCGACGGGTGGACGTGGTACGTGGTCGGCCCGGGGTGCGGCGTCCAGCTCGCCGACGGCCGCCTCGTCCTCCCGTGCGACCACCGCAAGGCCGGGAGCACGGACTCGTTCTCCCACGTGATCGTCAGCGACGACCACGGGAAGACGTGGCGGGTCGGCGGGTCGGCGGCGGCCAAGACGAACGAGTGCCAGGTGGCCGAGCGGGCCGACGGGGGGCTGGTCCTGAACATGCGGAGCCACCACGGGAAGAACCGGCGGGCGGTCGCGGTCAGTACGGACCGAGGCGCCACCTGGGGGGAGACGACGTTCGACGACGCCCTGATCGACCCGACCTGCCAGGGGAGCCTGATCCGGGTGGACGTGAAGACCGGCGGCGGGCCGCTGTTCCTGTTCAGCAACCCGGCGAGTACCAAGCGGGAGAACCTGACGGTGCGGCTGAGCCGGGACGGCGGGCGGACGTGGCCGGCGGCCCGGGTGCTGCACCCGCGGGCGGCCGGGTACTCGTCCCTGGTCGCCCTCCCGGACGACCGGGCCGGGTGCCTGTACGAGAAGGACGGGTACGCGACGATCGCCTTCGCCCGGTTCGGCCTCGGGTGGCTGGCCGCCGGGCGGGAGACCCCCGGGAAGTGACCCCGGTCCGCGAGGTGCCTCCGTCCGGCGAGCCGGGGGCTGACGCCCCCGGATGCTCTCCCCGCGCTGCGATGTCGAAACCTTCGGCGGCTCGTGGTTTTGAGCCCGGAGGGCGTCGGCGTGTAGCCCGGGGTGCAACCCCGGGCGGGCGACGGCGTCCACCCGGGAGCCACGGGGAACGGACACCGCGGACGCCGCCCGGGGTTGCACCCCGGGCTACACGCCGACGCCCTCCGGGCTCAAGCCCCGAGCCGGAATCCGGGGGCTGACGCCCCCGCCTCGCCGGGTCGGTAGTTTCTTGTTGGAACCCGTGTCACACTTCGCACACCGGCCGATCCTTCCCGGAGCCGCCCCGTGATCCGCTTCGTCGCCGCCGCACTGCTCGTCCTGCAACTCGCCCCCGCAACCCCGGCCGCCCACCTCGTCCGCAACGGGGGGGCCGTTGCCGTCGTGGTGCTGCCGCCGGAGCCGGACGCGACCGAAAAGCTCGCCGCGAAGGAGCTGATCGAGCACGTCGAGAAGATGTCCGGGGCGAAGCTCGACACGGTTACCGCGGACCCCAAGACGATCGACGCGTTCCTCGACCGGATGCGGATGGACGGCACCACGCCCGTCGTCCTCGGCCGGGCTGCGCTGCCGAAGCTGGAGGCGGCGCTCGCCGCGAAGGGGAAGGCCGGCGGCACGTTCGTCCTGAAGGCGACGAAGGCCCACGTCCTCGCCGCCGGCGTCGGCGACGGGACGCACTTCGCAATCTGCGAACTTCTCGAGCAGCAGGGCGTCCGCTGGTTCCTCCCCGGCCCGCTCGGCACCGTCGTCCCCGAGCTGAAAACCATCACGGTGCGCGAGCAGGAGACGGCGCAGGCGCCGTCGTTCCCGAGCCGGTGGTTCCAGATGCCGGACCGCGACTGGCAGGCGCGCGTCCGCTGCGGCGGGCCGGTGTTCCCCGGGGCACACGGCCTCCCCGGCGTGCCGGCGTTCAAGACGAACCCGGAGCTGTACGCCCTCGTCGGCGACAAGCGCGTGGCGCGGCAGCACTGCGTGTCGAACCCGAAGGTGCTCGAAGCCGTGGTCGCCGAGGTGAAGGCGCGGCGCAAGAAGGGACTCGGCCCGGTGATCGGCATGGGGCCGAACGACGGCCGCGGGTTCTGCGAGTGCCCCGACTGCCGCAAGCTCGACGGCGGCGACTTCGACCCGTTCTCGAACGAGCCGTCGGTCACCGACCGCTACGTGTGGTTCTTCAACCGCGTGCTGGCGGAACTGGGGCCGGACCACACGGACGTGAAGCTGGCGTTCTACATCTACCACTCGTACATGCGGCCGCCGGTGAAGTGGAAGCCGGACCCGCGCATCACCGGGGCGCTGGCGCCGATCGCGCTCGACCGCGTCCACGGGTTCAGCAACCCGGTGGCGCCCGAGAAGAGCTACGCGAAGTGGCTGTACCAGGAGTGGGGCAAGCTCCTCCCCGAGCTGTACGACCGCGGCTACTGGAGCAACCTGGCCGACCCCGGGTTCCCGTTCCTCCTCGTCCACCGCCTCCGCGACGAGATCCCGGAGTGCCACCGGCTCGGGGTGAAGGGGTGGCGCGTCGAGACGTTCCCGAACTACGCCGCGACGCTGCACTCGAACTACGTCGCGGCGAAGCTCATGTGGGACCACACGGCCGACGCCGACGCGCTGACGAAGGACTTCGCCGAGAAGTTTTACGGCCCGGCGTCGGTGCTCATGGAGGCGTACCTGAAGCTGATGGACGGCGCCCTCCGCGACAGCCCGCACTGCACCGGCTCGGCGTGGGACATGCCGCACCACTACCCGCGCGGGGTGCGGCTGAAGGGGCGTGAACTGCTGGACGCAGCGGCCAAGGTATCCGGCGGCGGGGTCTACGCCGAGCGGGTGAAGATGACCTCCGACTCGTTCGAGATGCTGGAAGCGTTCGTCGCCATGATGGAGGCCCGCACCCGCTGCGACTTCCCGACCGCCAAAACCGAGCTCGACCGCCTCGACGCCGCGGCCGGCCGGCTGATGGGGACGAAGCCGGTGCCGATGCTCTCGGCCGGCCGGTTCAGCACGTACACGAACTACATGAACCGCTTCTTCCGCCCGGCGACGGAACAGGGCGTGAAGCGCGTCACCGGCGGGAACGTCCTCGCCGCCGCGGCCCGCGACGAGTGGGAGTTCCTCCTCGACCCGCCGAAGGTCGGCGAGGCGATCGGCCTGTGGCGGCCGGGCGTGAAGGGCGGCAACTGGCAGACACTCAAGACCTCGTCGGCGTCGTGGAGCAACCAGGGACTCCGCTACTACAAGGGGCTGGCGTGGTACCGGCAGGCGCTGGGCGTGCCGAAGGAGCACGTGGGGAAGCGGCTGTTCCTGTGGTGCGGCGGGGTGGACGAGAAGGCGAAGGTGTGGGTGAACGGGGTGCCGGTGGGGATCAGCCCGGGGGCGGCGTTCTACCCGTTCGAGCTGGACGCGACGGGGGCGGTGAAGGCCGGCCGCAACGAGGTCGTGTTCGCGGTCGTCAACGACGTGGTGAACGAGCTCGGCACCGGCGGGATCGTGGCCCCGGTGATCCTGTACGCCCCGGCGGCGGGCGCGGCCGCGCGGCTGGAGAACACCCGCCCGCTCGGCGAGACGTTCCCCTGACCGGGGCTCACCAGCCGGGCCGGCCGACGTGACCAGCCCGTCCCGCGGTCCAGGTCATGCCTTCCGCTTCGGCAGCTTCGGCGCCTTCCGCTTCGCGGCCCGCGCGGGGGAGTCGCCTTTGCCCCGGGAGGCCTTGACCATGACCTCCTCGCCCGCCGGGGGCACCCCGTCGGCCGTCAGCTTCTCCTTGCGGCGCCGCATCTTCTCCGCGAGGGCCGCGAAGTCGAGCTTCACGCCCCGGGCCTTCGGGAGCATCTCGTTCTCTTCCTCCTTGATGTGGTGGCGGACGTTCTCGGCCAGCACGTGGAACTTCGCGTCGAAGTGACTCTCCGACCCGTCCATGGTGTCGAGTTCCGCGATCAGGAGCTTGGCGACGTGGTGCTCCTCGTCGGCCTCGTTCATGATCTCCTTGCCGATCGGCTTGCGGACCGCCGGGTAGAAGAGTTCCTCCTCGATCGCAGCATGAACCTTGAGTTCGGCGAGCGCGGCGCGGACAATCCTCGTTTTCGCCGTGTGGCTCTTGGCGGCCTCGAACTGGTCGAACAGGTCCTTGACCCGCTCGTGGTCCTCCTTGAGGAGCGAAACGGCTGGGTTGGGGGTGAGGAATTCGAACATGTGTGGTGCGACCTCTTGGAGCCGAGCCATCGAGCCCCGACCTCTTCGCCCGCCCGGCTCGGTGGTAATGGGAACCTGTCGTGGCGGCGGTGACGCCTTGTCGTCCGGTGCTTCCGGGCGCCACCTTCGCACCGAAGGGCAAAAAGCAGGCCGTGGTCACGGCCGGCGGGCCGGGCGGTGATAGGAGGCGGTGAATGAGGAGCAGGTCAGGCGCCTGACTGACCAGACGAAAAAGCCGGGCGGGTGTGACCCCGCCCGGCTACCAGTTCTACTCTCGGAATCCCGTCCATCCCTTCGGGTAGGCTGGTGGACCCGGACCACTGCCCTCCGAGGAGTCGTCCGGGGTGGCATCGTGTAGCACGGACGCCACGCCATCGTAGGACGAGTTCGCAGGATGGGCAATTGAGGCAGGGGCGTAGTCACGGCGGACCTCGATCTTGACGGCGCGGCTGGCGCCCGGGTACTCGCCACCCGGATTCCGCTCCGCTTACGTCGTGACTCGGGACCGTCTCGGGCCTCACGGGGATCGTTCCGTCGCCCCGGTCTCGGATGGTGCCATGCCCCGCTCCGTCGTCGGGTTCGTGATCCTCGGTGCTCTTGCGGTCGGTATCGGCTGCCAGAGCGCGCGGGGGCCGGGGTCCCCGGCCCAGGCCGGGCTCAACACCCGCGACCTGGTCGACCCGCCCGCCCAGGCCGAGTCCGAGGAGCTGACCCCGACGAGCCAGCTCGCGGCGGCTGCGGAGCGCCTCCGCAAGGACCGCCAGGAGAAGCTCGGGGACCAGTCCAAGAAGGAGGGCGGGCAGGGCGCGACCAAGCCGAATCGCAACGTCCTCTGCCTGTCGGGCGGCGGCTCGTTCGGGGCGTATACGGCGGGCGTCCTGATCGGGTGGGCGGAGCAAGGCGGGCGGCCCGACTTCGACGTCGTGACCGGGATCAGCACCGGCGCGCTCATCGCCCCGTTCGCCTTCCTCGGCCCGAAGTACGACGCCCAGCTGAAGCACTTCTACACCGCCCTGGAGAGCCGGGACCTGTACCGGGTCCGCCCGCTCCGGGCGGTCTTCGGGGAGGCGTTCGCGGACACGTCCCCGATGGCGGCCCGGCTCGGCGCGTTCCTCACCTGCGAGGTGATGGCCGACCTCGCCGCCGAGCACCGCCGCGGCCGCCGCCTGTACGTGGGGACGACCGAAGAGGAGGGGAAGCAGTTCGTCGTCTGGGACGTCGGGGCGATCGCCGAGCGGGGGACGCCCGCCGACCGGGACCTGATCCTGAAGGTGTTGCTCGGGTCGTCCGCCCCGGCCGGGTTCTTCCCCTCCTCGAAGATCGACGTCGTGGTGGACGGGCGGCGGTACACCGAGCGGCACGTGGACGGCGGCGTGTCTCAGTCGGTGTTCTTCCGCCCCCCGTACGTCCCGCCGGAGGAGCGGTCCGACGTGGCCGCACGCGACCTCGCGGGGACCAAGGTGTACGTGATCGTCGCCGGGAAGATTTACGCCGACGCGGAGGTGATCCGGCCGTGGTCGCTCGCCCAGGCCAGCAAGAGCGTTTCGACGCTCCTCTACGCCCAGACGCGGGGCGACCTCCAGCGGCTGTACACGGTCTGCCTGCTGACCGGGATGGACTACTACGTGTCGGCCATCCCCCAGGGGTACGAGGCGCCGACGTCGAGCGCGGCGTTCGAGCCGTCGATCATGGGAGCCCTGTTCGAGGAGGGGCGGCGGGTGATCGGCGGCCCCGCGGCCTGGCGCACGCTCCCGCCCGGCGTCGGCACCGGGGAGAGCACGCTGAACCGGGCCGGGCCGGTCCTGACGTACCAGCAGCGCGGCCCGCTCCTGCCGATCACCGGCCCCCGGGGGCTGTACCTCCCGCCGCTGTACCCCGACACCGACCACGGGAGACTCCCGGCGGTCCCGCTCCGTGCGCCGTCGAAATGAGCACCCCGGGCCTCTCCGGTCATGACTACCGCACCCGCCGCTCGAACAGCATCGTCCGGCCGACGAGCCGACCCGCGCAACAGAAACCCGCCCCGATGGGGGCGGGCCGTTCGAGTCCGTCCCGGCGGCTCTTACCCGCAGTCCGCACACGCCGCGGCGCTCGGCTTCCACCCGGCCTTGGTCTCCTCCGAGTTCTTCGAGAGGTGGACGTGGTCCTCGTGGACCTTCTTCACCCAGCTCGTCGGGACGTAGTGGTGGAGCCCGTCCAGGCTGTCCCGCAGGGCGAGCTTGATGGTCGAGCCGTCGAGGTGGTCCACCACCCCCACCCTCGTCCCGCACGACGCGACCACGTTCATCCCCGGCTTGATCGTCGCGATCTGCTCGGCCGAGGCCGGCGAACCCATCCCCACCTTGTCCTTCACCCAGTCCACCGCCTGCCCGGCCTTCTCGGCGACGGCGTGCCCGGCCGCCGCGGCGGTCTCCGCCACCTTGTGGCCCGCGTCCGACAGCCGGTCCTTGATGTCCGCCATGGTTCGTCCTCGGTTCGGTGAGCCGCGGGAAGAGCCCGCGACCGGGTCGGCGTGTGCCGCTGGTCGGTGTCGATGCAAACGGTGAGCCGGTCTTGTACAGGTCTCGCCGGGGGACGCTACACACCCCCTTCGATGCCACAGTCGGCCCGGCACAAGTTGCCCGGCTTGCACGGCCGGTGGTTCTTTCGGGGACGGGTGGAAAATGGTCAGCCGGCCGCCCGGCGGGTGTACCCGGTTCGGCCGTAGCCGCTGCGGCGGCGCGGGCTACCGTGAGGGGAACCCCCCGACGCCCGGAGCCCGCCGATGACCCACGCCCGACCCGTGACGCGGCGCGCGGCGCTCGCCGCCGGCACCGCGGCCCTCGTTGCCCACCCCACCCCCGAGGCCGACCCGCCCCTCCCGTGGATCGACGCCCACTCGCACGTCTGGCCGCCGGACGCCGACAAGTTCCCGCTCGCCGCAGGGCAGACGCCGAAAGACCTCAACCCGCCGAGCTTCACCGACGAGCAGCTGATGGCCGTCGCCCGGCCGGAAGGGGTCGGCCGCGTGGTGCTCATCCAGCACTCGGTCTACCACCTGTGGGACAACGCCTACCTCATCGACGCGGTCCGCCGGCACCCGAAGACGTACCGCGTGCAGGGCATGGTGGACGACCACCGCCCGAACCCCGGCGCGGCGATGCGGCAGCTCCTCCCGCGCGGCGTCACCGGGTTCCGCATCACCCCGTTCGTCCGCGCGCGGGACGCGCAGGCGGCGTGGCTCGACACGCCCGGCATGGCCGAGATGTGGCGGACCGGGGCGGCCACGCGGCAGGCGATGTGCCTGCTCATCAACCCGGCCGACCTCGCGGCGACCGACGCCATGTGCGCCCGGCACCCGGAGACGCCGGTGGTGATCGACCACTTCGCCCGCATCGGCGCCGACGGCGAGATCCGCGACGCGGACGTGCGCGCGCTGTGTCGGCTGGCCCGGCACAAGCTCGCGCACGTGAAAATCTCGGCGTTCTACGCGCTCGGCCGGAAGCGGCCGCCGCACGACGAGCTGGTGCCGATGGTCCGCCGGCTGCTGGAGGCGTTCGGCCCGCGGCGGCTGATGTGGGCCAGCGACGCCCCGTACCAGACGCAGGGGGTGAACAGCTACCGGGCGTCGATCGCCCTGGTCCGCGACCGGATGGACTTCCTGTCCCGGGCGGACCGCGAGTGGCTGCTGGCGAAGACGGCCGAGGCGGTGTTCTTCTACGCCTGACGACGTGTCGTGAACGGCGTCCGCACGTCGGGTCGAATCCCCCCGGCTCGGGGCTTGAGCCCGGAGGGCGACGGCGTGTAGCCCGGGGTGCAACCCCGGGCGGGCGAGGGGCGGAGTTCGTGGGGTGACGGCCCCGGTTCCACGCCGACGCCGCCCGGGGTTCCACCCCGGGCTACACGCCGTCGCCCTCCGGGCTCCAAGCCCCGAGCCGCCGAAGGCTTCGACACCGCACCCAACCCGGAGACCGCCGTGCGTTACCGTCTCGCCGCCGCCGCCCTCGTGGTCGGGCTCCTCGCCGCGGCCCGCGGGCAACCCGCACCGCCGCCCACCCCCACGGCGGCCGACCCCCGGCTCGTCGTCGAGCGGTTCGCCGGCGCCCCGGACGTCGTCCACCCCATCGCCCTCGACTTCGACGCCCGCGGCCGGCTGCTCGTCGTCGAGAGCCACACCCACTTCCGCTCGGCGAACTACAAAGGCCCGAAGGCCGACCGCGTCCGCGGCCTCGAAGACACCGACGGCGACGGCCGCGCCGACACGTTCACCACCTTCTTCGAGGGCACCACCGCCACGATGGACCTCGCCGTCCACCCGGACGGCTCCGTGTATCTCGCCACCCGCAACGAGGTTCTGCGCCTGCGCGACACGAACGGCGACGGCGCGGCCGACGAGAAGGTCCGAATCGCGTTCCTCGACACCGCCGGCAACTACCCGCACAACGGCCTCTCCGGGCTGGCGTTCGACGCCCGCGGCGACCTCATCTTCGGCATGGGCGAGAACCTCGGCGCCGCGTACAAGCTGGTCGGCGCCGACGGGACCACCCTCACCGGCGGCGGCGAGGGCGGGAACCTGTTCCGCTGCACCGCCGACGGCAAGAACCTCCGCCGGGTGGCGACCGGGTTCTGGAACCCGTTCGGGACCGGCCGCGACATCTTCGGCCGGTTGCTCGTGGCGGACAACGACCCGGACTCGTCGCCGCCGTGCCGGCTGTTGCACGCAGTCGAGGGCGGCGACTACGGGTTCCAGTTCCGCTACGGCCGGTCCGGGCGGCACCCGTTCCAGGCGTGGAACGGCGAGTTGCCCGGCACCCTGCCCTTCGCCGCGGGCACCGGCGAGTCGCCGTGCGAGGTGGTGTGCTACGAGTCGGACGGGCTGCCGGCCGAGTACCGCGGCGACCTGCTCGTGCCGGCGTGGGCCGACCACCGCGTCGAGCGCTTCACCCCGCGGGCGAAGGGGGCGACGGTCGTCGCCGAGCGGAAGCCGTTCGTGCAGGGCGGCCCGGCGTTCCACCCGTCGGGCCTGGCGACCGCCCCGGACGGGTCGCTGTTCGTGAGCGACTGGGGCTCGAAGGATTACAGCCTGCACGGGAAGGGGGCGGTCTGGCACGTCCGCTGGAAGGACGCGAAGCCGGCCGCGCGCCCGGCCGACCCGAAGCTGGCGCTGGCGAGCCCGCACCGCCCGGCCCGCGACGCGGCGGCGCGCACCCTGGCGCGTGACGAAGACGGCCGAGTGTTCCTTCGCGTGCGTCTGACGGCGGGCGAGGTGCGCGAGCGGGCGGCGGCACTCGACGCGCTCCTCGCGGTGAACGACGCCAAGACCGATCTCGTGACCGTCGCTCGCGCCGACGCCGAGCCGGCGGTCCGGGCGATGGCGGTGCGCGGGCTGGTCGGCCGCGGGGCGGACGTGGCGGCCTTCGCGGCCGAGGGGGTGGATGCCGCCGTTCGCGCCGAAGCCGTCGCCGGGTTGTCGGGGGACGCGGCCGAACCGGTGCTGCTGAAGCTGCTCGCCGACGCCGACCCGTTCCTGCGGCACGCCGCGGTCCGACGCCTGGCCCAGCTCCCCGACCTGCTCGTGCGGTTCAGTTACCCCACCCGGCCGGAAGACCCGAATGTGCGGGCCGGGCTGCTGCTCGCATGGCGGGCGAGCGGCCACGACCTGGCGACGAAGGTA
>DASPHQ010000425.1:0-5447 GCA_035629595.1 Urbifossiella sp.
GGGCTGGTCGCGTTCCTGCCCCAGTTGCACGAGGTCTGGGTGGTGAACCCGGACACCCTCGCCGTCACCCGGCGGGTCGGCGTGTCCGGGTCGTACCAGCTCCTCACCGGGCCGGGCCTGACTGACGCCTACGCCCTCTGCCGGACCGGGCGCGACGAGGCGATGATGCGGCCCGGGCCCAACGAGGCGGTGGTGCGGGTCGGGCTCCGCGACGGGAAGCTGACCGAACTGGGTCTTGAGGGGGGCGACCGCAGCGCCATGATGCTGCAACCGACAGGTCGGTACGCCGGTGCCGTTCTGGCTCCGGACGGGCGCTACCTGTTCGGCGAAGCCGGGTTCTCGGCGATCGGCCGGTACCGGGTCGAGCCGGACCGGCTGGTGCTGGAGGCCGCGACCGGGTCGATTGTCTCGGGGGCGAAGACCGGGGCCTGCGTCAGCCCGGACGGGAAGCTGGTCGCGTACCCGTCCGGCGGCGGGAACTCGTCCGACGGCCCTTACAAGACCTTCGTCTACCGCTCCAGCGACCTGGCCCGGCCGCACCTGACAATCGCGTCGGGGGCGTACCCGAGTGTCATCGCGTTCGACCCGGTGGGGAAGCGGATCTACACCCAGAACTACGATCAGCCGCTGCGGGTGTACGACGAGAACGGAACCCACCGCGGCGACTCCAAGCTCGCCGGCGGGGGCGGGTCACACAACGGGCTGGGGTACTTCCCCCACCCGGGCGGGAAGGCGCTGCTGGTGCGGACGCACAGCTGGGTCACCTACGTCGAGTTCGACCGCTGACCGCCCGCGGGAGTACGCCCAATGACATCGCCCCGCGGCCGCACCCCGACGCTCGTCGTGCTCGGCTGCCTCACCCTGTTCGGCGTCGTGGTGGCGGCGGGGCTGGTGACGGCGGTGCTCGTGCTCACCGATCACGTCGGGAACGCCCCGGCGCCGGACGGCGGCGATGAGCCCCTCCCCGCCGCGCCGCCCGCCGCGCCACCCGCTGACGTACCGCCCGCCGTCGAGACGGCTCCGCCGCCGCGGGCGATCGAGCACCTGCCGCCCGTCCCCGAGTCGGTGGACATCCCCCCGAGCGCGATCGACCGGCCGACCGAGGTGCCCCTCCCGGGCGTGATCGACCGGGTGGTGGTCGGCGGGGCCGGGCGGTTCCTCGTCCTGAACATCCCCGCCGACCGCAAGATCGCCGTGTTCGACGTGGTGCCCGGGAAGGTCATCTGGGCCGTCAACGTCCCCGGCCCGGACACGCTCTTCGCCGCCGGGATGACGACGCTGGCGGTCGTCCCGCGCGGCGGCGGCGCGGCGGCGAGCTTCGACCTGCTGACCGGCCGGCGGACGGACCTGACGTTCCCCCGCGGCGAGTTGAACGACCTGAAGATGGGCCACTCCTCGGCCGGTCCGCTCTACGCCACCAGCCCCGCGGGGCTCCGGGTCTACGACCCCGCCACCTTCCGCGAGTTCGGCCTGCCGGCGGCGTGGTGGGGCGCGGGCCTCCCGCCGCCGACGAGCGAGGGCGGGCGGCGCCTCACGTGGGGCGGCGGGGCGTTCACGGCGGCCGGGAACGGGCGTGTGATCGGGACGGGTGGGGCGAACGTCGTCCGCCTCGACCGCGGCCGCGTCGTGGGGCCGCCGGAAATGCCCTCCCAGTCCTGGTTCCTCCACCGGCTGAGCCCGGACGGGCGGCGCATCTTCGGCGGCGAGTTGCGGGCCCAGACGATCGACCAGCACCCCGACCCCACGGTCGTCGTGAGCGGCCTGTCGCGGTTCATCGGCGACAACGACCGACTGTTCCTCCCCGCCCACCACGGCCCGTACTACTTCCTCCTCCGCCCCGAGCAGAACGGCCCCGCGCACATGCCGGGAACGTCGTGGAACAGCGTGACCGCGTACCTCTACGGCCTGAAGCAGCCGGTGGCGCGGGTGGCCCGCGTCCCCGGCTCGATCGACTACCGGGACGTGAACCTGTCGATTACGCCGGTCGACCAGCACTTCCACCTGATCCCGCGGGCGAAGCTGCTCGTCGCGGTCCACGCGTCGCACGCCCGGCTCGTCCTGATCCCGGTGGACCTTGAGGAGAGCGCCGCCAAGGCCGCGCCCGAAGCGGTCCTCGTCGTCTCCGACCCGCCGCGGTTCTACCGGCCCGGGGCCGCCTTCCGGTACGCCGTCCGGGCGCGGTCGGCCGCCGGCGGGATTCGAGTCGCGGTCGAGTTCGGCCCGCCCGGGATGACCGCCGGGCCGGACGGGGTCGTGAGCTGGGCCGCCCCGGCCGGGCACGCCGAGGAGGTGTCGGTGGCACTGCGGCTGACCGACGCCGCGGGGAAGGAGACGTACCACACGTTCGAGTTGGCGGCGGACGGGGCGCGGCCGCTGTGGGCGGGACCGCCGCGGGGCCGGTCGGACGGGGTCAGCCCGGAGGGGGCGTTCCGGCTCCCGCGGGTGCCGCCGCCGCTGCCGGTCACGCCGGTGGCGCTGGCCGAGCGGACGGCGTACCCCCTCCCGGGCCGGGTGGACCGGGTGGTGCAGGCCGGCGGCGGGCGGTTCCTCGTCCTCCGGTTCCCGACGCTCCGGCGGCTCGGCGTGTTCGACACGAGTGCGGCGCGGGTGGTGCGGTACATCGACGTGGCCGAGGACACGCCGCTGGTCGCCGCCGGGATGACCAAGGCCGTCGTCTACCTGCGGGAGGCGCGGCTGGCGGTGCGCTACGACCTCCAGACCGGCGCCCGGGAGGCGGTCCGGCCGCTGCCGGTCGAGCCCGTTCACGAGGTGGCGATGGGGGCGGGGTCGGCGGGGCCGCTGGTCGTGTCCGACGGGCACGGCAGCCGCCTCTTCGACCTCGACACGTTCGCCGAAATCCCCCTGCCGCCGGGGAAGTGGGAGCGGCTCTGGCCGCAGCGCCCGCCCGGCCCGCCGCGCCTCCCGCCGGGGACGCTGCTCGGCGTGTCCGCCGCCGGCCGGGTGATCGCCGGCGCCGACGGCCTCGTCTCACTCGACGACGACCCGCCGGCGCCGCTGCCGCTCCCGTTCCACACGTCGATGGGGTTCGTCCGCCCGAGCCCGGACGGGCGCTACGTGTTCCCCGGCGGCAACGGCGGCTTGCCGATCGACCGGCGCGCCGACGCCCTCGTGTTCGGGGCCGAACGGTCCTTCGCCGGGCACACCTTTCTTCCCGCCGCCCACGGGCCGTTCTACTTCCACACCCGGCTGGCCGGGGACGTGCAGACCCGCACCCCGAAACTCCACCGGGACGCCCGGGGGGTAACCGTTTACGCGTACGGCAGCGACACCCCGCTCGCCCGGGTGCGCGACCTCACGGACGTCGGCGCGTGGGGTGACCCGGCCTTGTCGGTGGCCGACCAGGTTCACGTGATCCCGCGGGCGAAGCTGCTCGTCACGCTCCCGCCCGGCGGCGCGGCGCTCACCCTGGTCCCGCTCGACCTCGACAAGGCGCTGGACGAGAGCGGGATCGAGTACCTGTACGCGGAGGACGGCTCGCACGGGGTCTTCCGCCCCGGCGCGGTGGCCCGCCACCCGGTCCGGGTGCGGTCGAAGCGGGGCGGGGTACGGTTCGAGGTGGCGGCCGGCCCGCCCGGCGTGGCGGTCGGCCCGGACGGGGTGGTGACGTGGCCGGTGCCGGCGGACTTCGACCGGTCGCAGGTCCGGGTCACCCTGCGGCTGACGGACGCGGCCGACACCTCGGCGCGCCACACCGTCGTGCTCGACCGTGCCGACCCCGAGTGACGGCGGCGCGGGTCGCGGGCGGCGACGACACCGCCCGGACCCTGCGTCGGTCGGGGATGGCGGCGGTCGAAACGCGCCGGGTGGATAGAACTGGGAAGGACACCGGCGTATTGAAGAGTTCCTGCCGATGCGGAAGGCCCGGACGAGGGAGCGATCGCCATGAGCCGACAGGAATTCCAGACCGTCGACCAGCTCGCCGAGCAGGTCGAAACGATCCTGAACTCCGCCACCGCGCCGTGGCCGGCCTTCTCCGGGGGGCAGCAGAAGGCGTGGGCCGAATTCCAGGGCAGTCTCCGGCAGGAGTTCGGCCTCACCCTCTGGGACGAATTGTTCAAGCTCAACAGCGCCGAAGTCGACGCGATCAATTCCGCCCATCACCAATCACCGACGTCGTCGCGCCAGTACACGGCGGACGACTGGAACCAGATGATCGCGGTGGTCTATCGCGTCCTGGCCTACAAGGAGACGATCGCCACGGCGATCGAGGGCCAGCGGGTCTACCTGGACGGCGTCGGGCAGATCTTCAGCAGCCTGGCCGCCCAGACGGTGGCGTACGTGGGGCTGAAAGAGTCCACTCCGCCGCCGGCGTCGTTCCCGATGGGAGACCTGCTCGACATCTTCTTGTCCTCGTTCAACCTCATCGCGCCGCCCGAGGGTGCCGTGCTGAGGTTCCTGGCGGGCTTCATCAAGGCTGTCATTCGATTCTCGCAGGACCTGGCCAAGCGGGGTGGGCCTAACGCCCCCAGCCCGGAGCAGGTGTTCAACGACTTCACGCTTCGCGCCCTGGCCGTCGAGCGGCAGCTCACCGATCAGTTCGCGGCGGGGATCGCGTCACTGACCAGTGTGCTCAACGCCACCGTGTCGGACTACGGCAAGCTCGAAGCGGTCGCGCTGTATCTCAACCAGCCCGACGTGGTGTGGCCGCAACAAGCCCCGCCCGTCGACGCGGCGACCGAGAAGACTCTCGAGATCACGCTGTGGAAACTCTTCCTGCCGACCCGCTGGGCCGTCGTTCCGGTCAAGCTCGGGAACCTGGGGGACTTTCCTTACGGGTACTACCCGTGCGGCACCTCAGACGAGGCGGCCGCCCACGTCGTCCAGGAGCGATTCTCGGCCTGGCCGCAAAGCCAGTGGGCGCTGACGGGAGAACGCGTTCTGATCCGGGTCGAGAAAGGGGGAACCCGGATGTACGCGTACAACGTGAACGCCCGGACTCTGGGAGACCGTGTGGACGGCGAGACGGTGGACCCGCACATGGCGTCCGGGTCGGCGACCCGCCTGTTCGATGTCCTCGGGGTGAGCCGGGCCGACGTGTTCGGGCGGGCGAACGGCTGGTCGGCCGTCAAGGTCGCAGAGGGCGTCACGCTGGTGAAAACGGCGTTCCCGGGAGGGTTCGACCCCACGCCCGTATTCGGCGCCCCTGCGGGCGGCTATTATCCGTCCGGACCGGGCTTGTCGGACGGCGACGCCGAATAGCCGGATGTCGGGGCCGCGGTCCGCCGAGCAATTCGAACGAAGCCCTCCCCTCGCGGCACCGGTCCGCCGCCCCTTGCCGGGCAACGATGCGCGACGCGAGCGACCCGGCGCGTCACTCTGACGGCGATTCTTCTGGCAGATACACTTGTTTCCGGAACCCGGTGGGGGGGTCGCCGGAAACAATAATCTCCGCCCGAATGGCCGTTTTCCTTGACGCCGCCGGATTC
>DASPHQ010000426.1:0-4457 GCA_035629595.1 Urbifossiella sp.
GCCACCACCGCCGCCACCGCGGCCCACGCCGCCACCACCGCCGCCACCACCGCCGCCGCCGCCCGCGCCGCCTCCCGACTTGATGATTGACCTGGACCTGGCGGCGGATGATGGTCCGGCCGAGGTGGCGACGGCCGACGAGATCGCCGCCTCCTGCCGGGCCGCCGACTACCTGCGGGCCGCCCTGCTGGCCGCCGGCCGGGCCTTCGCCGGGCAGACGGACGGCGGGTTCCGGCTCGACGCCCTCGTGGTCGCCCACCACGTCTGGCAGCGCACCGAGATGGTGCCCTGGCCGGACTGGCTGGACGACCTCGGTGCCGTCGAGGCCGTCCGGGCGCAGTCGCCCGAATCGGCCCGGCTGGTGGCGAGTGCCGCCCTGGCCGCGGGCGTCCTGCCGACGACGCGACCCGCCTTCGACGCGCTGCTCGACGCGTTCAAGCCCCAGTTCCCCAAGGTCCGCAGCTGGCTCGAGTTCGTGGTCGACGCCCAGACGATGCCGGGGGTGTGGGAGTGGGTGGGCCGCGACCCGGTCGCCGACCCGCTGGCCAAGTACACGGCCAAGGCGAAGGCGTTCCGCGAGCTGCGGGACCAGAGCCTCCAGACCCAGAACGCCGGCCGGGCGTACACCAGCCGGCAGAACTACTGGCTCAGCCGCTCGACCGCCGTGGACGAGCTGTACCGGCTGCTCGGCCCGGCCCGGCCGGACCCGCGGCTCAAGACGCCGTCGCGGGCCGTGTCCGAGTTCCTGGCCAAGACGGGGCGGAAGCTGACCCACGAGTGGTGCGTCGACTTCCCCAAGGTGGACCTGAAGAAGGGCGACCTGGAGCAGCGCCAGGTGGCGGCCGCCGACCACTACCTGAGCGTGGCGACCGAGGCCTGGCAGGCCGGGCGGGCGGTGCTCCTGGCCGACAGCCCGCCGCCGGAGCTGGAGCGGGTCCACGGCCAGCTCGTCCACGGGCGGCAGGCCGCCCTCGACCAGGCGACGGGGCACAGCTGGGAGCCGCTCGTCCGCCGCACCGCCGAGGCCGTCCGATGACCCCCACCCCGGACCCGACGACGGCGGCCGACCTGTTGCTGGCGGTCCCCGGCATCGACCGCTACCCGCTGGCCCTCCCGGTGCTGCTCGACTCGTTCGCCCTGCGGGCCGGGTCGGCCGCGGCCACCGCCCTGACCCGGGCGGCGCGGGCCGGGCCGCTGGACGACGCCCCCGCCCGGTACGAGAACGCCGGCGAGCTGGCGGCCTTCCGGCGGGCGGGGGCCGACGCCGCCCAGGTGCGGGCGGCGGTGGCCCGGTGGCAGCGGACGGTGTCGGACGCGGCCGACAAGGCCGAGCAGAACGCCGACGCGCTGGACGGGGAGCGGGTCACCCCGCCGAAGTCCGACGCGACCTGGGCCGGGTACGTGCGGCGGGTGCGGCGGGCGATCGAGTGGTGGGCCGAGCGGCCGGGCAAGCAGCTGGAGGCCGTGCGGCGGGCCGAGGCGAAGATGCAGGAGGCCGCCGAGCAGTTCCGGGCCGCCCTGCGGGAGCGCCTCCTCGGCCACCGGGCCGAACTGGCGGCGCGGCGGCGCGAGCTCCCCCCGGACACCGCCAAGCTGTGCGAGCAGCTCCTCGACCAGGCCGACGAGCAGCTCCGGGCCGACGGGAGCCCGTTCCTGGCGCTGGCGAAGCTCGGCCGGCTGACCGACATCCTCCGCACCGGCGGCAGCGGGCGGCGGGCCACCGTGGTCGAGCGGCTCGCCGTCCCCGCCCGGTGGAACCCGCTCGGCGGGTCCCGCTTCGACCTGGGGCGGGTGCGGCAGCTGGCCGCCCAGGGGAAGTCGCTCCCGCCCGCCCTCGATACGTACCTGCCGACGCGCGAGTCGCGGGCCGCGGCGGCGGCCGAGACCGGCTTCGTGCACCTCCACACCTTCCGCGGCGACGTCAACTGGGGGCGGTACTTCAACTCCCTGCAGGCGTGGCTCGGGCTGGACGCCAGCAGCCGGGCGCGGCGGCGGAGCCGGCCGGACGTGCCCAACCTGGAGCCGGCCGGCGAGGGGCTGCCGGGGCGCTGGCTGTTCCTGTTCGCCGAGCCGTGGCAGGGCGCCCCGTACTACGCCGACGGCGGCGAGCGGAAGGTGCTGGCGGTGGTCCGGCTGCGGGTCGCGGAGGACAAGCTCGACCGCCCGCTGGCCGTCGCCCGGCAGGCGACCGACACCCTCCGGCTGATGGTCGAGCCGGTCCCCCAGACGGCCGAGGAGAAGCGGTTCCGCACGTCCGGGCTGGTGATCGTGCTGCTCCCCGGGGCGGCCCTGTCGGCCGAGCCGTACGCCCAGTTCCGCCGCACCACCCTGGCCGGGTGCGAGCTCCCCGGCGGGCTCCACCAGCGGGTCGCGTTCGTCGACGAGCTGGACCTGCTGCGGCTGCTGCCGGTGCCGGCCGACCGCCGCTACCGGGCGCTGCTCGAGCTCGCCCTGCCGCGGTTCCCGGACGTGCTGGCGGCGACGTTCCAGAACTCCGACCCGGTGCGGCCGTACATGTTCTTCGGCCGGACCGACGAGCTGACGCGGCTGAAGGAGGCGACCGCCGTCGTGTACAGCGGCCGGCGGATGGGCAAGTCGTCGCTCCTGCACCGGCTGCGGAGCGCGTGCGAGAGCACCGACCAGCGGGCGGTGTACGTCGGCTGCACGGCCGTCCCCCGCAACCGCCCGTGGGAGCTGCTGGCCGAGATCGAGCGGGGGCTGCTCGACCTGCTCCGCCGCGAGGGCGTGCCGGCCGCCGACCTGCCACCGCTCACCCCGGCCGGCCCGCAGGGGGCGGCCGCCGTCGCCGGCGGGCAGGCCGTCAACGGGTTCCGCGCGGTGCTCGCCGCCGCCCTCGGCCTGCTCGACGCCCGCGGGGTGCGGACCCTGTACGTGCTCATGGACGAGGCCGACAACTTCGTCCTGGCCGAGATGCACGAGACCAGCGGCGGGGCCTCCCGGGCGGTCGTGTCGTGGTTCCTCAAGGGGCTGCAGAACGACGCCTACCCCGGCCGCCTGCGGTTCGTGTTCGCCGGGTTCGACCAGCTCGCCCTGGTGGTGCGCGAGCCGTACCGCGGGCAGGCGGCGTTCGGCAACTGGGGCGGCGACCCGATGCGCCTCGGGCCGCTGGCCGACGACGACGCCCGCGAGCTGGCCGCCGCCCCGCTCGCCGCCCTCGGCATCACCCTCACCGACGACGCGGTCGAGCGGGTGCTCGACTACACCGACCGGCACGCCAGCCTCATCCAGGCGTTCGCCCAGCGGCTGGCCGACCGGGTGAAGAAGGAGCGGGCCGACGCGTGGCCGCTCGAGGACGTGGCCGTCGGCGCCGACGACCTGACGGCGGTGGCCGCCGGCCGCGGCGAGCCCGGCGCCGGGTTCGGCGACCTGGTGGACGAGACCCTCGGCCTGAACCTCGACGTGGCCCGGCACCACCCGGTGAAGCTGCTGTTCCTGGCCCTGGCGAGCCCGACCGGGGCCGTCGGGCGGGGGCGGCTGCTCGGCCCCGACGGGTTCACCGCCGCCGACGCCGCCCGCCAGGTGGCCGCCGACGACGACGCCGACATCCTGTCCGACGCCGAGGTCGCTTCCACCCTCGAGCTCCTGTCGCAGCTCGGGCTCCTCGAGCGGGTCGGCGGCGAGGGCGGGTCGCCGGAGTACCGCTTCCGGGCCAACCACTACGTCCGCCGCCTCCGCACCCAGAACGGGTTCGCCGACCGGCTGCGGGCGGCCCTGGCCGACTGGCGGCAGCGGGCCGCCGGCGACCGCGGCCAGGCCGACCCGCGGCTGGTGTGGACGATGTCCGACACCGACCTCCGGGCCGTGCAGGCGGCCGACCGGCCGGCCGTCCTCACCGGCCTCGCCAAGTCCGGCCGGACGCGGGTGGCCGAGGTGCTCAAGCAGGAGCAGCGCGACGGCGACCCGCCGCGCCGGCTCCTCGAGGCCGCCGACGGGTACGAGGCGGCGCTGGCCGACTGGCAGGCCGGCGGGGCCGGGCCGCTGGTGCTCGTGGACGCCGACGGCCGGGTGCCGTGGCCCGCCGCCCGCGCGGCGCTGGCGGCGGCCGCCGACGCCGGCCGGCCGCTGTGGTGGGTGGGCGGGCCGGGGCTGGCCTGGGAGCTGGCCGCCGACCCCGACCTGGCCCTGAGCGTGGACCCGCGGCCGCTCGGGCCGCTGACGCCGGCCGAGCTCGAGCCCTGGACCGCGCGGCCGCCGTCCGGCCAGCCGTCCACCGCCGTCCTGGTGCCCGAGCGCGACCGCGGCCCGATCCTCGCCGCCGTCGGCGGGCTCCTCCCGGTGCTGGAGGAATTCCGCAGCTGGCTGCTGACCCGGTACGGGAGTGTCCCCGACCCGCTCCAGGAGACGCACGCCCTCGAGTTCCGCAAGGCGGTGGAAGACCCCGACGACGGGCTCGCCGCCGCGGCCGCCGGGCGGCTGGCCGACGGGCTGCCGGCGGA
>DASPHQ010000427.1:0-3566 GCA_035629595.1 Urbifossiella sp.
GAGGCGGTCGAACGCGGCCGGGGTGATCCCGGTGAGTCGGCGGAAGGCGTCGGCCGACTTGCGGAGGCGGTCGGTGTGGGTCATCCCCACACCCTATGAGCTCAACCGGTTAATGTGCAGCGACTCTAATGCTTCTGGGACTGGGTCCCCCACTCCGCTGGAAACAAGTGTTTGGGCCAGAATGACCCACCCGCCACGGCCGGGGTTGAGATGGCCGCGGTCGGCCGGCGTCGGGTAGGATGGCCCCCATCCGCTTAGGCGAAGCCCCCTTATGGCCGGCGCGATCATCTTTGTCCCGGCGTTGGCCGCCACCGCCGCCCTCGGGTTCGTGTTCGCCCTGTTCGCGGCCAACCACTACCTCACCGTCCTCCAGAGCACCGCGGCCGGCGCCAAACACGTCGTCTGGGGCGAAGAAGGCGTGTTTGACGGCTTCTGGAAGCCGTTCTACCTCCTGTGGCTGGCCGGGCTGTGGGCCGGCCCCGCGATGCTCGCGGCGCGCGTCGGCGGCGGCGGGTGGCTCACCACCGTCGCCCCGCTGGCGCTCGTGTGGCTGTGCTACCCGGTCAGTCAGTTGTCGTCGCTCAGCGCGTCGAGCGTGTGGCTGCCGCTCCACCCCGGTGTGTTCGACCGCCTCGCCCAGAAGCCGCGCGTCACGCTCGGGTTCTTCGCGCTGAGCCTCGTCCCGATCGCCGGCGTCGGCGTGGCGCTGCACGGCATCGCCCGCGGCGAGGGGGCGGCGTGGCTGGTGTTCGGCGCCCCGCTGCTGGTGCTGAGCCTGTACCTGTACGCCCGGCTGCTCGGCCGGCTGGCGTTCGTGCTGACGTTCACGAAGTCGCGGCTGACGCGGCGGAAGAAGAAGGAGCCGCGCGACGAGCTGCCGCCGGTGCAGCCGCCGCCGCTGGCGGCGGAGGAGGCCGAGGGCTTCCGCCAGCCGAGCGACCTGCCGCCGATCGACACGCCCGACGAGGGGCCGCTGACCGGGTACGACGTGGCCTTCGCCGACGACGCGAAGCCGAAGCGGCCGCGCGTGACGGCCGAGGCCGTCTACCCCCGCCGCCCGGACGACGACGACGTGCCGTACGCGGTGAACGAGCCGGACGGCGAGGCGCTGCCGGAGGAGCGGCTGCCGGCGTCGGTGGTGAAGCCGCGGGAGGACGAGATGAAGCTGCTGGACCGGTCGGACGCGCCGAAGAGGCCGAAGGTGGCGTGGTCGGCGGAGGTGCTGGCGTTCCTGGGCCAGCACGAGACGTGGGCGCAAGCCGGGGTGCTGACGCTGTTCGCGCTGGCGGTCGGCGGGCTGGTGCGAGTCTTGCGCGAGACCAACCCGATGACGGGGGGGTAAACCGCCGCCGCTTGCGGCGTTGCAGCGCCCGTACGCGCTGCAACGCCGCAAGCGGCGACCCACTACCGCGCCAGCGACTTGGCGCTGTCGCGGAACGCCTTCAGCGCGTCGCGCTCGACCGTCACCATCTGCACCCGGTTCCCGCCGAAGACCGTCACCACGCGCACGATCCGGGCGGCGCCGCCGTCCACCTCCGCCCCGAACGACACGATGTAGTCCTCGCCCGACTCCATGTCGAGCGTCACCTCGAACCCGTTCACGTTCGGGTCGACGCGGTGGTCGGGGTGCTCGCCGCCCTCGCGGAAGTCCTTCACCCGCAGCCCCTGGACCGCCTTCACCAGCTCGTCAACCTTGCCCGGGTCCACGCTGAACCCCGGCGGCTGCTTCGCCACCCAGGTCGTCCCCTCCCGGCGGAACTCCCGCGACAGCACCTCGCCGCCGGTCGACTCCTTCCACCCGCGGACGTTCACCTGCACCAGCTTCGTGGCGTCGAACCGCACCAGCGTCCGGTCGCGCAGGTCGGCCGCCGCCAGCCGGTCGTACACGATCCCCTTCGGCACCGTGAACACCACCGGCCGGCCCTCCACCCGGGCGAACACCGACTGCTTGTCCGGCGTCTCGTTGCCGAGGAAGTACACCCGCTCGTTCCCCGGGGCCGGGGCGTCCAGCCCCACCACCACCTTCAGCCGCGGCGCCTCCGCCGCCAGCCCGAACCCCCCGTAGACGTCCTTCTCCTTCCCCTTGTCGGCGTCGCCGAGCTCGCGCACGAACCGCGTCGCCTGCTGCGTCGCCAGCAGCGTCAAGAGGTCGTTCACGGTGCCGCTGTCGGCCGCCTTCCCCTTCATCGGGTCGGGCCGCACGTACTTCCAGCCGGCCTCCGCGACCCCCGTCGTCTTGTCCTTCTCCACCTCGTTCTTGACGTTCCCCCCCTCCGTGATCGTCAGCTTCGTCGCCTGGAACGACGAGAAGCCGGGGAGCGTCGGGTCGAGGTAGTCGAACCGCGTCTTGCCGACGGCCGCGAGCACCTCCGTCTCGGTCGGCGCGCCGCCGACCTTCACCTTGTCGGGGATGATGAAGTCGGTCGGCGCCTCGCCCGGCCGGGTGCGGCGGACCCACACCCCCGCGGCGTCCTTCTTGCCGAACAGCAGCACCGTCGGCGTCGCCCCGGCCTTGAGCTTCGGCGCCGCCTTCGGGTCGGTCGCGGCCTCCAGCCCCTCGGCGTAAAGCTTCACCTCGGCCCGCAGCTCGGAGCCGGCGAACGCGGCGTCGGTCTTGTCCTTCGGGAACTCCTTGACGAGCCGCGCCTGCGTCACCAGATCGACGAGCCCGCGGGCGGCGGTCTGGTTCGCGGCCTGCGGGTCGTTCGGGCCGCCGACCAGCTTCCAGTCGAGGCCGCTCTTGCGCAGCTGCACCGTCTGCCCGCCGGTGGTGACATCGATGGCGTCGAGGCGGGCCTTCAGGTCGTCGCGGAGCAGGTCGCGGTCGCGGAGCGGGGTCGGGTCGGTGACGACCGCGGCGAGGCCGTCGAGGTTGGCGGCGGTGGCGCGGATCACGCCCGGCGTGCCTTCCAGTTGCACGTACACCTTCGGCGGCGGGGCGAAGGTGTCCTTCTTGTCGCCGTCCACCTTCTTGCCGATGAACGCCACCTCGGTCTTGCCGTCGCGGAGCTTCAACTCGACGCGGACGCGCTCTGGGTTGCCGGGGTTCAGGCCGTACTGCGCCAGGTCGGCGGGGGTGTCGAGGAAGTCGTCGGCGGCGCCGGCGGACAGGCCGGTGAGCCCGGCGAGGAGCGGGCGGACGCCGGTGAGGGTGCCGGGGGCGGCGGCGGTGTCGGGGGAGACGGCGGCGTCGCCGTAGTCGGGCGCGGTGAACTTCCAGCCGCCGGCGGGCGTGCGGGTGAGGGCCAGCGTCTTGTCGCCGCGGGTGAGCTTCACGTCGGTCACGTCCTCGCCGCTGGCCCGGCCGTCGGCGGCGAACACGGCGCGGGTGCGGAAGTCGGGGGTCCACTTGGCCAGCTCGGCGGCGTGGCCGGAGCCCTTGCCGGCGTCCTTCAGCAGCGCGTCGAGCGACGACTTGGCGACGGCCATCGGCCGGGTGCGGGCGGCGGTGGTGACGAACCCGACGGCCTTGCTCCCGCCGACGGTCACGTCGCCGACGTTCACCGTCTCGGACTTCCCCTCGGCGGTGCGGAGGGTGATCTTGAACGGCTTGTCGAGCCCGTGCA
>DASPHQ010000428.1:0-3317 GCA_035629595.1 Urbifossiella sp.
CGCGCTGCGGGACCGGGATCGTGCCGTACGGACGGCGTCGGCGGTCGCGCTCTGGCGGGCCACGCACGAGACCGACAAGGCTCTGCCCGTGTTGCTGGAGGAACTGGAGCTGCTGGGGTACGAGGACGGCGAACTGATCGACAAGCTCCGCACGGGCCGGCCGGTGCCGCCGGTGCTGGTCGAGTTGGTGGGCATGGCCGAGCGGAGCGACCAGGCCCGTCAGGCGCTGGCCGCGGCGATGGGCCACGACAGCGAGCGCGTGCGGACCGGCAGCGCCGTGGTCGTCGGCGGCATGAAGCAGCCGTCCGCGAGTCTGTTCGCGCCACCGCTGGCCCTGATGACGGAGGACCGCAGCCCCACGACCCGGTTGCAGGCGACGGTGGCGTTGCGGTGGCTGGACCTCGGCGTGGCCCAACAGGAGCCGGTCGTGCGGCGCCTGGACGGGTTGCTCGACGACCTGAACGGGGCGGTGAAGGCACAGGCGCTGGTCACCCTGGGCGTGGTCGGGCCGCGTTCCGGGCTCGTCAAGCTGGGCCACGTCCGCGAGGGACTCACGGACCGGGACGCCCTCGTTCGAGTCCGCGCGGCCGAAGCCCTGGGCCGCTTCGGGCCGAAGGCAGGAAGCTCGGTCGCGGCCCTCCAGCTGGCGCTGAAGGACCGAAACGCGCTCGTCCGCCGTGCCGCGGCCGCGAGCCTGGCGCAGGTCGGCGTGGAGGCCGTGCCCGCTCTCACACGCGGGCTGAGTGACCGGGACTGGGACGTCCGCAAGCACGTCGCCGTCGCCCTCGGAGCGGTCGGCCCGCCGGCCCGGAGCGCACTCGACGCCCTGCGCGCGGCGAGCCGGGACGCGGACGACGAAGTCGCGGCCGCCGCACGCGACGCGATCGGAAGAATCACGGCG
Organism: Urbifossiella sp.; assembly: GCA_035629595.1. Taxonomy (GTDB): domain Bacteria; phylum Planctomycetota; class Planctomycetia; order Gemmatales; family Gemmataceae; genus Urbifossiella. The sequence goes on from DASPHQ010000428.1 coordinate 902, forward strand.
GGGTCGACCCCGTGAGAAATCCGGGGATCAATCGCCACGCGGGCGGCCATAATGGGCGTGGGCGCACCGCCGGCCCGGCCGGCGCGGGGTGAGGATCGGCATGTCCGACAAACTGACGGCCCGGATCGCTCCGACCCTCGCGCGGTGCCGCGCCGAAGGCGCGCCCGACGACGAGTTGGTGGGTCGGTACGTGGTCGGGCGGGACGAAGACGCGTTCGCCGAACTGGTCCGCCGGCACGGGGCGATGGTGTTGGCGGTGTGCCGCCGCGTCGTCCGCAACGCCGCCGACGCGGACGACGTGTTCCAGGCCACGTTCCTGGTGCTGGCCCGGAAGGCCGGCGCGATCCGCCCGCCGGGCGCCGTCGGGCCGTGGCTCCACGGGGTCGCCTTCCGCACGGCCCGGGACGCGGCCCGCCGCGCCGCCCGCCGGCGGGAGATGGAGAGACGTGTGCCGCCCCGCGAACCGACGCCCGACCCCCCGGCCGCGGACGTGCGGCCGATCCTCGACGCCGAGCTCGACCGGCTGCCGCGGAGGTTCGCGCAGGTCCTCGTGCTGAGCGACATGGAAGGGCAGTCTCGCGGCCACGTCGCGGCGCTCCTCCGCATTCCGGAAGGGACCGTGGCGAGCCGCCTGGCCCGCGCCCGCGAGGCCCTCGCCGCCCGGCTGTCGCGCCGGGGTGTCGACCTGGCGCCCGGGGCGGTCGCCGCGCTCCTCGCGGCCGACGTCCATGCGGTGGTTGCGGCGGAGTTAGTCGGCGCGGCGGCGCGGGCGGGGTACGCGTTCGGGCTCGGCGGCGTCGAAGGCGCGTCCCCCGGCGCGGTCTCGCTGGCGAACGCGGCCCTCGCGCCGCGGCTGAGGTTCCTCCTCGCGGGCGTGGTCGCCGCGGGCGTCGCGGTGGCGGGCTGGGCCGCCGCGACGGGCACGCCCCACGTCCCCACCCGACCCCGCGCCGCAACCGCACCCGCCTCGGTCGCGCAGCCGGCGCCGGACCCCGCGACGGCGCTGCGGGAGCGGGTCGTCGGGGAGTGGCAGGTGACCGACGGCGCCCGCGAGGGCCGCCCGCTCACCGAGTGGGAGAAGAGCGGGTTCCAGTTCCACTTCAACCCGTCCGGCACGCTCACGATCCACCGCGGGCAGGTGCGGGGCCAGCGGGCGTTCACCTGGACCATCGACGCGAAGGCGTCCCCGCCGGTACTGCTCTGGACGCCGACCGGCGGCGGGAGCGACCGGACGATCCGCGTGCCGTTCGGGGTGCGTGAGAATGAACTCGTCCTGACCTGGGACGAGCCGGAGGGGGACCGCGGGCGGCGCGGGCCGGCCGTGGCGACGACGTGCCGGGTGACGCTCTCGAAGACCACCGCGCCGGCGGCGGGCGTGCCCGCGGTGCTCCCGGCCGCGCGGGGCGTGGTCGGGTCGCGGCTCGCGGGGGCGTGGGAGTCGGACCCCGAGTTGAACGCGCGGCTCGGGCGGCCCGGCGCGGCCGCGGCGCGGGTCACGTTCACCAGCGACTCGGCGGTCGCGGCCGAGGTGCCGGTCACGTACCGGGCGCTGTTCACCGGCAAGACCGTACACGCCGCCGGGCGGATGACGGCGGGCGGCGTGACGTGCCCGTTCCTCCTGATCGAACACCACGGGGACGCACGGCTCGTGCTCTTCGTGCCGTCGCGGGGAGGCGAGGTGGCGTGCGAGGAGTCCGCGACGGCGTCGCTCGTGCCGGGCGCCGCGGGCGACCAGGACGTGCTCTTCCTCACCGCCGCGGGGCCGTCGACGTTCGCCCCGGCCGGCGCGTTCCGTCGCCGACCGGCGAGCACACGAGGGCCGTAGTTCGTGCGGTCGTTTCCGGCACCCGGACGTGGTCCGGGCCGGCCCGCGGCTGGCGCGGTCACCACCCGCGGGCCGCCATCCCGGCGCCGACAGGCGACCACCCGGCCGGTCCGAATCGTCGCCCGCTTGGTGGGGGCGCCGCCACGAGTTCCTCGACCACGTGTCGAGCTCATTGCCGGAGTACAACCGGCTCTACGCACACCCGTTCGAGTGGACCTGGAGCAACAACCAGATGCGCAACTGGTTCGTCAGGCACACCCCGCCAATTCGTTGCACGACTTCGTAGCGGCGTCACTGGTACAAGGCGGCCCACGGGCTGGTCCCGGTCCGGTGGGTGTTCGTCCGGGACCAGGCCGGGGCGCACCGGGACGAGTACCTCTTCGCCACCGGCCCGGCCCGGCCCCCGGCGGCCGTGGTCGGCCGTTACTGCGGCCGGTGGAACATCGAGATCACGTTCGAAGGAGCCCGCCCGGCCGTCGGGCTGGAGGCCGCGCGCGGGCGGTGCCGGAACACCGTCCGGCGGGCCGGCCCGGGCGGTCGGCGGTCGTCGCCGTCCTGTGCCACGCGCTGCCGGAGTCGAGGCGGGCCGGG
>DASPHQ010000429.1:0-4487 GCA_035629595.1 Urbifossiella sp.
AGGATCGCGCGGCGGTCTTTCGTGGAGCCGAGGCCGGCCAGCAGGGCGTGCAACTCGTCCGTTCGGAACGGCGGCCGCGAGTAGGCGTCCGTCAGATAGCGGGTCGCGTCGCCCTCGATGTCCTCCTCCAGGTCTTGCAGGTTCCGCTTGGCGCGGTGCGCCTCGTGGAGCCGGTGATTCCGCTCGACGGCCGCCTCATACTCCTTGCGCTTCACGGGGTCTTTGATGGGGGGACCACCGACACCTTCCACAAGTGCGCCCGGGTGTGGCACTCGGTTCAGGGGCAGCTCGGTCGGATACGGCAGAGCGGCGTTCTGATCGCGGACAGAGCGCCACCCCCGCATCCACCGCTCGGCAGTCTTCCTCCGCTCCGTCGCCCACGCTTCGCCGGTGAGCTTCCCGGTCGAGTAGTCGGGGTCGCCGTGCAGGAACAGAAGCAGCCTGGCGGTGACGCCGACGGGCTTCTCGCCCGGGGCGTCGAGGGCTTCAAGGGCGAGTGAACCAATCGCCTCGTTGACCCCTGGCTCGGTCGTGCGGGTCGAGTTCATGGCCAGGCACACGTCCAGGATGGCCGGGTAGTACGCGGGGCTCTTCGTCGCCCGCCACGCGGCCCGGACCTCCTCCCCGACCCGTTGGATGCCGCGGAGGTCATTGCCCGTGCGGAGTCCCGCGATCATGTTCCGGAAGCCGTCGGCGGTCCGGTCATGCCGGTCCGGCGGGGCGGCCGCCGCCGTCGCCGCGGAGAGGGCGGCGGACAACCCGAGCAGCCACATCGGGGCCGTGCGGCGGTTCATGCGGTGCGCCTCGCTCGTGGAAAGAAGAGCCGGGCCGGGGGAAGCGATGAGACGGGCTGCTTCGTCGGGGCATTCTCGCATAACCCGAGACGGTTGCAACGGAGGAACAGCGCAGGGAGGTGACGACGTGCAGAGATTACCGGCCGAGGGGGTCGCCGGAACCGGACGGATGGTACCGGAGTTACCCTGACATGGGAAGCCGAGGTTGCTTCCCGGTCTACCGACATGGCGACTTGAGGACAATTCGAGGACACTTCCCCGGGCCGGGATCGTGTTCTACGGTGAATCGCGAGTCGTCGGCCCGCGGCGCTGCGAACTTTAACAATTCTGGCGCGGCGGTTGCGAACACTCGGGCAGATCACCCTTCCCCACCCTCAAGGACGAGGCCGCCATGCTCGTGCTCACCCGCAAGACCGGCCAGGAAATCATCATCGACGGCGACATCCGGGTCACCGTGACGTCCATCAGCGACGGCCGGGTGAAGATCGGGATCTCCGCACCCTCCCACATCAAGGTCGACCGGGGCGAGGTCGCCGCCCGCATCGCGGCCGAAGAGGCCGAGTCGTCGGTACTCGTCTGCGGTTGACCGCCAGAACGCTCTCGTTTATCTTTTCGCCCACTCGGACGCCGGCCATGAAGGCACTCGGCGCTGCGTGGGCATGGATGTCTTCGCCTGGGTGGACACCCCGCCGCTTGACCTTCGGGTCGGTCGGCGGGGTTGTTTCGTAGACGGACTTCGAAGAACTCCCCGCTGGCCCCGGGTCGGGCGCGATCACTTCGCCGGCGGGGGCGGGGTGGGCTTCTTCGGCTCGGCGGCCTTCCTCTTCTCCGCCTTCCGGGCGGCCTTCTCCCGCTTTCCGGACTCAATCCCCCTCTTCGTGGCCGACGACCTCGCTGCCCGCGCCATACTCGATCCTCGGTTCAACAGTGGGCGGCCCGGCGTCTACCGGCCGGGGGGTGTGTCGTATGCCGGGGCACCAGGCGGCGTCAAGGGCGGCGGTGGCGGGACGGTCCAGGTGGGCTTCCGTGTCGAGCAGGTGTCGCGCTGAACCACACGTTGCAGTAGGCCGCCAGATCATTGGCGCTTTTCACTGGCTCACGCTGTCCGATTGTGGTCTGCTACCCGGGCGGACGCTGAACTTTCTGTTCCGCGACGGAGGAGTGGGAACCGGAATGAGCCAGCCGGCAGCAAAGTGCGACCACTGCGGGCAGCCCCTTCAGGGCATCTGTCGCTTCTGCGGGGCGTTCTTCTGCCACCGGCACGGCGGGCCGGGGATGCTCCTCTGCCGGCGGCACTGGCTCGTGACCACCGTCGCCGGGGTGGGTGTGACGCTCCTCCTGATCGCGGGGACTTTGGTGGCCGCCTTCCTGAACGCCCGGCCGTAGGCGGCGCGGGCTCCTTGTTCGACCCGGGGGGAGCGGTGACGCTCGCGACCGACACGCTGTGGTTCGACGCCGCCGTGATGGCCACGGCCATCGCCCTCGGGCACTGCCTCCTGGGCCACTTCGAAGAACGGACATCGAAGTGGCGAAAGATGGGGAAGCTCCTCGCCTCGGTCGCCGGCGCGGTCCTCATCTCGGCCACACTGGGGCGTGTCTCGTTCTTCGCGCTGTTCGGCCTGGGTTCCCTCTTCGTCCTGTACATCCATGCCTGGTGGCTTCCCCGCCGCGGGATCAACGGCTGGACCGGCGAGCCGAGGAACAAGTATTACGAGCTCCGGGGCTGGAAGCAGATGGCCACGGGTGCCGAGCCCCACGCGGCACCGAACGCCGGCCCCTGATACGCTTCACGTGATCAGAGTGGGGCAGGCGGCCAGCGCAGGTGAGGGTGGGGCGGTAGGAGGCGTCGATGGCGATCTGGTGTGTGTGCTTCGACTTGCTCCCGGAGCCGATGCCAGACGTGGCCCAGGGCATCCGCGGCCTGATGCGCGGCGCCTTCCCGGACATCCCCGATGCCCTGGCCGCGCTCGGGCCGACCGTCCGGGTGTCACCCTCGAGTTGCCTGCTCGCCAGCGACCTCTCGCCCGACCAAATCATGGACCGGTTACACCCGCACGTGCTCAACCCGAGCGAGCGGATCATCGTGCTGCCGGTCGCCGCGGGAGTGCCGTGGCGGACGCACAGCGGGGCGGCCGACGACCCGGTCGCCGGGTGGGTCGCGGAGCACCTGGGTGACTGCCCGGCCGAGCCCGGTGCCGGAGCGGGAGAGCGAGTTTGACCCCGATGCAGGCACGGCTGGCGTCGGCCCTCCACCGGCTGACCGACCTCCCGCTCAAGGACTGCCAGATCTTCCTGGAGGACGAGTGGGACATGCGGCTTGATCCTGCCTGGCCAGGGGCCAAGGTGAGGACCTGATGTATCGGACCCTGTTCGCCTTGATCGGGGTGCCCGTGGGGGGCGTAATCGGGCTCGCCGGCGGCGCGATGATCGGCCACCTATTCGACGACCCGCACGCGGGCCACATGACGCGCGGCGTCATGGGCATGCTCGGGGGCATGGTCATGGCCTTGCCCGGGGCGGCCGCCGGCGCCCTCGGCGGGTCGGCACTGGGCCGATTGCGCGACGCGCGGGGGGAGGCGCGGGCGGCCCGCTCGGTCGCCCCCGAACGGAGAGCCGAGGTGCTGGTGCAGCACCGCCGGGACCAGCGCTGGGCGACGGCCGGTGTCCTGGCCGCCGGGGGGTGCCTCGCGGCGGTGGGATTCGGGCTGGACGTGCTTACCCGGCTCGCGCCACCAGTCCCGTTCTTTTTGGTCGGGGGAGTGGTGGGGGTGATCGCCGGCTGGGTGGGATACCTCATCCTGACCGGTCGGGTCCGCCACCCGGTGCCGGTCGGGACGCTCGCGGCCGGGTTCGTGGGCACCGCGGCCGTGTACGCGGCATCCGGCGGGGGGATGCCCGTGGTCCTGGCGTTCATCCTCGCCTTCCCGACCGCCAGCTGGATCGGGTACGGGGGCGCGCACCTGCTGGTGTTCCTCGCCGGCCGCGCGGCCCGGGCCGGGGAGCCCACCCCGCCGGTGGTCCCTCCTCACCCGTGATCGGACTCGCCCTCGGCGCGCGGATCGCCGCACCGGACCCGGCCACCTGAGTCGTCGGGCGCACGAAAAAACCGGGCAGGGTTTCCCCCGCCCGGCTACCAGTTCTACTCTCGGAATCCCATCCATCCCTTCGGGTAGCCTGGCTCCCCCGTGTCGCTTCCCCCCTCGGAAGAAACCCGGGTCGGCGTCGTGGTATAGCACAGACGCCGCTCCATCGTAGGACGAGTTTGCGGGTTGGGTAAGAAATCGGGCGTCCCGGACGACTACCGCACCCGCCGCTTGAACAGCATCGTCCGGGTGCCCGAAGTGGCGGAGGTACCCCGGGGGTTGAACGCAGCCGTGCTGCTGGTGCTCTCGACCAGCTCCCACCCCTCGTTCCCGAAGTGGTTCAGCAGCTGGACGCGGAGGTGGGTCGCCGAGGCGTCCTTCTTCAGGTTGGCCTTCGCCTTCTCGGAGAACTCGGCCCACCCGTTGAACGTGACTTCGTCCTTGTCGGTGGTCCAGCGGATCGTCACCGACGGTTGGGGCCGCTCCTCGTTGTCCTTGGCGGGCGGCAGGGTGCTCCGGTAGTAGAGCTCGGCGTACTCCCAGCGGGCCTTCTCGGGCGGGTTCGGCTGCCCGAACGGACTCTTCCCGGGCGGCTGGGCCTGACCGGCGG
>DASPHQ010000430.1:0-5678 GCA_035629595.1 Urbifossiella sp.
CAGGTCCGCAGTCTGCCGCTGCTGCTGAACGCGGCCGGCTACCGCACCGGCGTCGTCGGCAAGCTCCACGTCCAGCCGCAGACGGTCTACCCGTTCCACGTCGAGGCGCCGGGGCGGAACGTCGTGCAGATCGCCGAGCAGGTGCGGCTGTTCATCGCCGGCCGCGAAGGAAAACCGTTCTTCCTCCACGTCGGCTTCGCGGAGCCGCACCGCGCCGCGCAGGGCTTCGGCAACGACGCCAAGCATGCGAACGGCATCCCCGCCGTGACGTTCGACCCGAAGACCGTCACGCCGCCGTCATTCCTGCCGGACAACGCCGACACTCGCGGCGAGTGGGCCGGCTACCTCCAGGCCGTCGCCCGGCTCGACCACGGCGTCGGGCTGGTGCTCCGCGAGTTGGAAACGGCCGGCGTCCTGAACGACACGCTCGTCATCTTCCTGAGCGACAACGGCCCGCCGTTCCAGGGGGCCAAGACGACCCTGTACGACCCCGGCGTTCACCTGCCGCTGATCGTCCGTCGGCCCGCGACGAAACACGCCGCCACCACGTCCGCGATGGCGAGCTGGACCGACATCGCCCCGACGATCCTCGACTGGGCCGGCGTCCCCGCACCGAAGGGGCTGCCGGGCCATTCCGTCCTGCCGGTGCTGACGCAGGAGAACCCCGAGCGCTGGAACCTGGTGTACGGCTCGCACCAGTTCCACGAGATCACCATGTACTACCCGATGCGGATGGTCCGCTCGCGCACGCACAAGTACATCCTGAACCTGGCGCACGGCCTGGAAGTGCCGCACGCCAGCGACCTGTGGGCGTCGCCGACGTGGCAGGGCGTGTTGCGCCGCGGCGACCGCCTGTTCGGGCGGCGGACGGTGGCCGCGTACCTGAATCGGCCGCGCGAGGAGCTGTACGACCTGACGGCCGACCCGGACGAGCTGCGGAACCTCGTCGGCGACCCGGCCGCGGCGGGGGTGCTGGGGCAGTTGCGGACGAACTGCCGGGCGTGGCAGGAGGCGACGAGCGACCCGTGGGTCGTGAAGTACCGGCACGAATGAGCGCATGAGAAAGCCCGGGGACGGCCGTCCCCGGGCTTCGCGCGGCGTGTCGGGTCAGTTGGTCTTCTTGCCGCCGCGCTTGAAGGTCATCTCGGTGATCGCCCCGTCGGCGACGGTGATCTCGAACTTGGCCTTGCCGGCGAGCTTCTCGTTGCTCAGCATCTTGGTGGCGCCCTCGGCGTCGCTGTCCTTCTTGTTCCCGTCCTTGTCCGCGGTCGCGTACTTGGTCTTCTCGGTCAGCTTGTACGTCGCCTCCTTGCCGTCCTTGTCCTTGACCGTGACCTCCTTCTTGGTCCCGTCGTACTTCACCAGCGTGACCGGGTCGGCGACCACCACGCCCGCGGCGAACAGGGCCATCACCGCGGCCATCAGCATCTTGCGCATCGAAGATCTCCTGGGGAGGGGAGCGCGGCCGGCGGCCGCGGCTCCAGGTGTACAGACGGACGGACCCGGGCTTCGATTCGACCGGGGTCGGCGACGCACCGACATGGTATGATTCCCCAACCCCGTGTCCCCCGGCCGGTTCCGCGGGCGAGGAGTTTTCATCGTGCTCACATCGTACCACCCCGCGGCCGTCGGCCTCGCGTTCGGCCTCGCCCTCCTCGTCACCGCGTCGCCGGCCCAGCCGCCCGAGGTCGAGGACGTCAAGCCGAAGCTGAAGAAGATCGTGGTGGACGACCCCGACCCGCCCCCGCCGCGCGGGACCCCCGCCGACCCGGACGGCGACCCGTCCGTGAAGCTCGACGAACTCGTCGCCGCGGCGAAGGCGGCGCAGAACCCCGCGATCAAGGCGGCGCTCGAGAAGTACGTCGTCCCGTTCGACCGGATCCAGATCGGCGGCGGGCCGGTCCGGGTGAAGCCGATCCCCTTGCACCGCAGCAGCGGGCTGCGCGCGGAGTTCGGGATTCAGGAGCTGAGCCCGGCCGGCGTCCCGGGCGAGGCCAAGAACGTGGCGAAGGCCGAGGTGAAGCGGCTCGACCACTTCGAGGAACTCGCCCTGACCGAGGCCGATCTGTGGCTCAAGCGCACCGGCGGGCCGGACAACGGGCCGCCGCCCGAGTTCGTGGCCGCGGCCGAGAAGCTCCTCGCCGCGGCGCTGCGCTACCACGACCACGCCAAGGCCAACAACCTCCGCACCGGCAAGGCGTGGGACGAGGTCCGCCGGCCGCTGTTCGAGAGGCTGAAGGACGCCCGCGTCCGCGACCTGCGGCAGGCGACCGCGGCGGGCGAGTGGGCGCGCGTCCGCGACGCCGCCGGCCGGATGCTCGCCGCGTACCCGAACGACCCGGCCATGGCGAAGGAGGCCGCCGAGGCCAGCGTCGCGCAGGCCGAGCGCCTCCTCAAGACGAAGCAGTTCGCCGACCAGGTGGCCGCCCGCGAACTGCTCGACGACATCGAGCGGCAGTTGCCCGGCGTCGGGGGCGAGCCTGCGAAGCGCGCCCGGAAGGAGCTGACGGACGAGGCCCAGCGGTTCCTGGTGCTCGCCCGCGCGGACAAGGCCAACGGCAACCCCGTCCGCGCCCGCGACTTCGCCCGCCAGGCCGAAGCCCTCGACCGTCACCTCCCCGGCCTCAGCGACCTGGCGCGCGAGCTCGGCACCGGCTCGACCACCCTCACCGTCGGGGCGCGCGTCTTTCCCGAGCGGCTGAGCCCCGTCACCGCCCGGTTCGACAGCGAGCGGCACGTCGTGGAACTCCTCTTCGAATCGCTACTGGACGAAATCCAGGAGCCGAACCCGCCCGGCGGCACCCGCTACCGGCCGGGGCTGGCGCTGGGGATGCCGGTGGTCGTGCCCGGCGGGCGCGAGCTGGCCGTGCGGTCGTTCCCGCCGCGCGGCGAGCAGGACCCCGGGTTCGACTCCAGCGACGTGGCCGAGACGGTGAAGCTCTACCGCACCCGGCCGGAGTTGTGGACCGGGTACGCCCTGCCGTGGCTCCGCGACCTGCCGACTCCGACCGGCCCCGCCGGCGTCCGCCTCGACTTCCAGTTCGGCCACCCCGACCCGCGGGCGCTGCTGACGTTTAAGCTCCTCCCCGCGACGTGGCTGGCGCGGAACTCCCGCCGCGTGGACGACGCCGACTTCTCCGCCCGGCCGACCGGCACCGGGCCGTTCCGCGTCAGCGGCTCGACGGTCGATCCGAAGACCGGCGGCAAGACGCTGACGCTGGTGGACAACCCGAACTTCGCCCGCACGCCCGGCCGGGCCGGCCTGCCGCACCTGCGCGAGGTGCGGTTCGTCGAGGTGGGGAAGATCGCCGACCCGTTCGCCGAGTTCCGCGGCGGCCGGCTGAACGTGCTGCCGGACCTGACGCCCGCGGAACTGACCAAGGCACTGAACCAGAATTCGGCCGAGCTCGGCGGGCACGGGCAGGTGTACACGGCTTCCGCGAACCGCCGCGTGTACGTGCTGGCGCTGAACCACCGCCGGCTGCCGTTCCAGAGCCGCGACCTCCGCCGCGGCATCGGGCTGGCCATCGACCGCGACGGCATCCTGCAGGAGGTGTACGGCAGCGTGCCGGCCGCGTACCGGCGGACGACGGGGCCGATGTCCGGCCCGTACCCGCCGGGGTCGTGGGCCGCGGCGAAGGGGGCCGGCGGGCTGCCGCAACCGCTGATGGACCGGACGCAGGCGATCGTCCACTTCGCCCGCTACCTGGCGGCGCCGGCGGCCCCGCGGTCGCTGAAGCTGGCGTTCCCGACCGGCGACCCGGTGGCGCAGGGGGCGTGCGAGCGGATCAAGGCCCAGGTGGAGAGCCTGTTCAAGGACGCGCCCGCGGGGAGCAAACTGACGCTGGAGCTGGAGCCGCGCGAGCCGCGCGACTTCCTCCGCAACGTCGAGTCGGAGCAGCGGTTCGACATCGCGTACATGCCGTTCGACTACCCCGACGACTGGCACCCGTTCGGCCTGTCGGCGTTCCTCGACCCGGACGCGGCCGGCCGCGACGGGCGGAACGTGACCGGGTTCCTGTCCGTGGGCACGAACCCGGACGAGAAGGACCGCGAGCTCGGCGGCGAGCTGGTGGCGTTCCGCGAGCACCGCGACTTCGCCGGCGACCTGGCCCCGCGGGCGCAGCGCGTTCACACGCAGTTCAACGAGCGGATGCCGTTCGTGCCGCTGTGGCAGCTCGACCGGCACACGCTGGTGTCCGGCAAACTGCGGGTCGTGCTCGACGACACATCTGACGCGGCGACCGCGGACCGGCTGAACCCGGCGGTGCTGTTCCAGAACGCGGCGCGGTGGAAGCTGGAATAGGCACCGCCGCTTGCGGCGTTGCAGGGTCTACACTGCAACGCCGCAAGCGGCAGCAGAAATCACTTCAACAACTGCTCCGCCAGCTCCCGCGCCTTGGCGAGCGCCTCCGGGAGCTTGGCCGCGTCCTTGCCGCCGGCCTGCGCCAGGTCGGGCTTGCCGCCGCCGCTGCCGCCGGCGACCGCCGCCACCTGCTTCACCACGTCGCCGGCCTTCACGCCCTTCTTCACCAGATCTGCCGTCATTGCCGCGAGGAACGGCACCTTCCCGCCCTCCTCCGTCCACCCGAACACGACGAACGATGCCCCCACCTTCTGCCGCACGCGGTCCACCTGCACCCGGGCCGCGTCGGTCGTGGTGCCCTCAGGCAGCTGACCGATCACGACCGTCGCACCGCCGAGCGTCGGGGCGGCGTCCAGCAGCTTGTCGATGACACCACCCAGGTCCGCGGCGGCGCCCTTCTTCAGCTGTTCCTGGAGCTTCTTCACCTGCTCCTGGAGAGCGTCGACGCGGGCCGGCAGTTCGTCCGGCTTGCACTGGAAGCGGCCCGTCAGCTCCTCCAGCACCGCGCCGCGGGCCTGTGCGTCGGCGTAGGCGGCGCGGCCGGTCACGGCGGTGACGCGGCGGACCCCCTTCGCCACGCCCTCCTGCGACACCAGCCGGAACAGCCCGATCGTCCCCGTCCTCGGGACGTGCGTGCCGCCGCAGAACTCGACCGACATGTCGGCCGTGACGTGCGCCGGGTCGTCGGTGCCGACCATCACCACGCGCACCGGGTCGGGGTACTTCTCGCCGAAGATGGCGCGCACTCCAGGCAGTTGCTTCGCCTCCGCGAGCGGCATCACCGCCGCATGCACGACCTGGTCGCGGATGACCGCACGGTTCACGCGGTCCTCGACCTCGCGCAGCTGCTCGGCGGCCAGCGGCTTGTCGTGGGTGAAGTCGAACCGCGTCTTGCCCTCATCGACGAGGCTGCCGCGCTGGTCCACGTCGCCGCCGAGCACCTGGCGCAGCGCGAGGTTCATCAGGTGCGTGGCGGTGTGGTTCCGCATCACGTCCACGCGGCGGCCGACGGACTGGTTCAGCAGCACCCGGTCGCCGACGGCGAGGGAGCCGGCGTCGAGCGTGCCGACGTGCAGCACCGTCTCGCCGAGCCGCTGCGTGTCCTCGACTTCGAACGACGCCCCGGCGGCAGTCGTGATGATCCCCTGGTCGCCGACCTGCCCGCCCTGCTCGGCGTAGAAGCCGGTGCGGTCGAGGAGCAGCGCCACCGAGTCGCCCGCGGTCAGTGTCCCGGAGCGGACGACGGCGTTGTCCTTCACCCACCCGACGACCGTCGCCTCAACCTGCGCGGTGCCGTACTTCGGGGCGTCGT
>DASPHQ010000431.1:0-4736 GCA_035629595.1 Urbifossiella sp.
AGGCCGCCAGCATCGCCACGGAGTCCGTCTCGGCCAGCTTGGCGAATTGCTCCGACTCGGTCGGCGGCGTGGTCGGTGAGACGAAAAGTGGCACCTCGGCAGGCGGAACGGCGGGCGGGGTGAAGTAGTGCGTGTACGCCCCCACCCCAGCCAGGACCAGCGTGACGGCGATCAGCAGTGACACGACGACTCGGCGGGCCATACGGCGTCCTCCCGTTGGTTCCTCGCGGCAGTTTACCCGCGGACGGGTTTCGGAACAACTGCGGCCGGAACAGGTTGCCCAGGTTACCAGCGTCCCGCGAAACTCAGGTTGCGTCTGAACCCGGTCGATAGTAGATGCGTTGCTCGGGCCGGGATGTTGCGCCCCCGCCGGGTTCCATCGATGAGAAGGACTCTCCGCACGTTGCTGCTGGCCATCGCCGCCCTCTCGGCGGCGAACCTCGCCGGCCGCCCGAACCGCCCCGCGCCGCCCGTACCCGGGGCGAGCTGGCTGGCGGCCGGCCCCCCCGCGCTCGTCCACCGGACGCAGTGCCCCGAGCACCGCAACGCCGCCGACCCGCGACCGCTCGTGTGGGTCGTCGACGGCGCCGGCGACCTCCGCGGCTGCTCCAACGCCCTGGTTCAAGCGAACCTGCTCGCCGGGACGCCGATCGAAGTTTCGACCTTCAACTGGTCCCACGGCCACCGCCGGCTCCTCGCCGACCAGGTCGACGCCGGCCACGCCCGCGACCAGGGGAAGCGCCTCGCCGCCCTCATCCGCGAGCGGCAGGCCCGCGAGCCCGGCCGGCGCGTCGTGCTCGTCTCCCACAGCGCCGGCTGCGCCGTCACCCTCGCCGCCGGCGACTACCTCCCGGCCGACTCCATCGACCGCGTCGTCATGTTCGCCCCGTCCGTCTCGGTCGGGTACGACCTGCGGCCGTCGCTGCGTGCGGCCCGCGAGGGGGTCGACGTGTTCTGCAGCAAGAAGGATTGGGTGGCGCTCGGGCTCGTCACCCGCGTGGTCGGCACCACCGACCGGTTCGGGGCCGCGGCCGCGGGGCGCAACGGCTTCCGCGCCGACACCGTCACCGACGCCGACGTGCCGCTGCTCAGGCAGCACTTCTGGACCGCCGACGTGGCCTGGACCGGCCACACCGGCGGCCACCACGGCATGTACTCCGCGACGTTCCTGCACCACTACCTGTTCCCGCTCGTCGGCGTCAGCGTGCGCTGAAGAGGAGTCACCATGCGGACCCGCGGGCTGGCGGCGTGGGCGGTTCTGATCTTCGCCGCGGACGGGTTCGCCCAGCCGCCGGCCGAACTGCCGCTCATCCCCGTCCCCGGCCCGCCCGCGGCGCCGGCCCCGTTCGCCCCCGGCGGGTCGGCCGCGCCGTACGACCACGCCCACGTCTACCTCCCCGAACCCGGCCCCGAGTTCGACCGCCGGCCGCCGATGCTCGACGAACTCTGGCGCGTCACCGCGTCCGTCGAGTTGGCGTGGCTGTCCACCAGTAGTCTGCCGCGCTCGCTCACCCTGACGCCGCCGGACGTGCTCGGTCGAACCGTGGCCGGCCTGATCGTTCCCACCGACGGCCGCGCGACCGACGACTTCCTCGGCGGCCTCGGCCTGAACGTCGGCCGCCGCCTCGGCGAGCGGAGCGGCGTGGACGCCAGCCTGTTCCTTGTCGGTGGGCCGGTCCGCCAGCTGGAAGGCTTCGCCCCCAGCACCCTCGTCTACTCGCCCGACCCGGCCCGCGACGCGCCGGTGTTCGTCGCCCTGCCGCCCGGGGCGGGCGTGATCGGCACCTTCTTCCCGGCCCAGCTGAAGACCTCGTTCGTCGGCGCCGACGTGAGCTACCGGCACACGCTGGTCCGCGCCCAGACCGCCCGCGTGGACGTGCTCGCCGGCTACCGCTTCGCCTACCTCAGCGACGAGCTGTACATCGGCGACACGCCGGAGGGCGGGAGCAACGGCTACCAGGCCAACCGCCTCCAGGCCGAGACGACGTTCCACGGCGGCCAGATCGGCGTGGCGGTGGGGCTGGACTACGGGTGGTGGTACACCGACGGCGTCGTGAAGATCGCCTACGGCAGCGTGACCACCGAGACGGGGGCGAGCGGCGCGTTCGGCTTCAGCACGCCGCGGCCGCGGCTCGGCGGCGAGACGCGCGGCGCCGTGCTGCCGACCGTGAGCTGGAAGGTGGGCCTGCGGGTCGGCGATACGGGCGGCCTGTTCGCGTCGTACTCGTTCCAGTACCTCGACCGCGTGGCCCGGCTCGGCGACGCCTTCTGTGGCTGCGGCGGGCACTCGGACCTGTGGGTCAACTCGCTCGGGCTGGGCCTGGAGCTTCGCTTTTAGCGCCGCCGCCTTCCGCACCCGGTAGCGGGTCATCCACACCCGGGCGAGCACCTCCGCGGACCGGAACACGACCGATTTGTTGTTCGAATTGAGGAGCCCCCGCAGGGCGCGGACGGCGGCCATGAACGCGCTCGTCACCAGCGCGCGCGAGGCGTCGTCGTCCGGGGCGGCGGACGTGACGACCGCGGCGAGAAAGTCGAGATCGGGGCGTGCGGCCTCGCGGCCGGCGACGGCGGGCATGGCGGCTCCCGAGGTGCGGGGTGGGAGTACGGGCGAAGACGTGGGACAGGTGTCTATTAAGCTACGGGACGGGGAAGCCAAATCGGAATCGGGAGACGGCTCGGGGTTTCGCCGCTTGCGGCGTTGCAGCGTCGACGCTGCAACGCCGCAAGCGGCGAAACCCCGAGCCGTCTTACCTCGCGCGGCTCGCCAGTTCGAGTAGATTCCGCGTCGCCGCGGCGGGGCCGCCCGGCGCGCCGAACACCGCCGTCCCCGCCACGAACACGTTCGCCCCCGCGCCGGCCGCGTCCCCAATCGTCGTCGCGTCGATGCCGCCGTCCACCTCGATCTCGCACCGCGGGTTGATGCGGTCGATCAGCCCGCGCAGCTCGCGGATGCGCTCCGTGCTCGCGGGGATGTACGCCTGCCCGCCGAAGCCGGGGAACACGGTCATGCACAGCGCCACGTCGATGTCCGCGAGGTACGGCTCGACGCGGCTCACCGGCACGTCCGGGTTGAACGCCAGCCCCACCTTCTTGCCGAGCGTGCCGCGGACGTGCTTCAGCAGCGGCCGCGGGTCCGGCAGCACCTCCAGGTGAACAATCAGGCTGTCGGCCCCGGCCTTCACGAACCCGTCGAGGAACTTGTCCGGGTTCGTCACCATGAGGTGTACTTCGAGCGGCAGCCGCGTGACCGGCCGCAGCCCCTTCACGACCACGGCCCCCATGCTGAGGTTGGGGACGAAGTGACCGTCCATCACGTCCACGTGAACGCGGTCGGCCCCGGCCGCCTCGACCTCGCGGACGTGCTCGCCGAGGCGGGCGAAGTCGGCGGACAGGATCGACGGGGCAATCGCGGCCATGACGGACACCGGTGCGGGTCAGTAGGGGTTCGGCTGCTTTTGTAGCGATTCGATGTCGGCGTCGACCTGCCGGAGTCGGCGGTCGGCCTCGAGGTACTGCATCTGGAAGGCGGCGAGGCGGACCGCGGAGTCGGGCGGCAGCGCCTCCAGCGGCCGGCCGGCGATCTCGGCGTCGGCCGCCATCCGCAGGTTCGACTGGTGGGTGGTGAGGTACTGCCGCTCGCGGACGAGCCCGTCTCGTTCGTTGAGGCGCTGCCGGTCCTCGGCGTCGTCGCACCCCGCGGCCGACACGGCGAACAGCAGGAGGAGGGCGCGGGTCATGGCGGGGCGGCGTTCGGTGACACGTCCGTCTGCCGGCCGACATAATGAGGTGCGTTCGGGCTGTCAACATCGGTGTGGGGCCGGTTGGAAACCGGCCCCACACCAGCGCGGTCAGCGCAGGTTCAGGAAGTAGTTCACGTCGATGTAGTACGGGCTGATGTAGTTCCGGTTCTTGCGGACCATGTTCACCCGGTCCTTCTGCCGGGCCTTCAGGTAGTCCACGATCTTCACCTCGGCGTTCACGTCCTTCGACGCGAGCATGTCGACGCCGCTCAACTTGGTTTTGCCGACGTCGACCCGGAACGTCTGCTCGACCTGGGCGAGGCCCGCGGCCTTGTTCCCGCCGGCCACCAGCACCTGGTCGTAGAAGAACTTGGAGTCCTTGTCCGCGGCGGCGTCGGCGGCGCCGTACAGGAACAGCATCTTGGTATTGTCGCGGAGCTTGATCGACGCTTTGGCCCACCCCTTGATCGCCGCGTCGGGAACGCCGGCGGTACTGGCCGGGCGGCTGGCGCTGAGCCAGACGGCCCCGGCGATGTCGCCCCCCGCCGGCGGGTTCACGACGATGCCACGCATGGGGGTGATCATGTACTGGAGCCCGGCGGGGAGCATCGGGTGGGTGGCCGGCCGCAGCCACTCGGACGACAGCCACATCATCCCCAGGGTGGCGGTGTCGCCGGCCCCGATGACGTAGATGGAACTGGTGTTCACGTCGTTGTTGTCGTTCTTCTGGTCGAGGTGGAGGCGGGCGGCGGCCAGGTCGTTCGCGTACACCGGGAAGTACGGCGCGGTGATGCCACCGCCCTTCACCTTGATCTCGTTCGGCTTCTTGGCCTTGCTCCCGTCCTTCACGTACCGTTGGTTCCACGACCCGGTGATGCCGTTCGTGAAGAACCCGCTGTACAGCACCCCGCCGAGGGGCATGTTGTCGCCGAGCGGGTCCACGATGTCGGTGCTGCCGCCGTGGCCGCGCCAGTCGAACCGGAAGACGTGGAA
>DASPHQ010000432.1:0-6675 GCA_035629595.1 Urbifossiella sp.
GGCGGGACGTAGTACGCCGACACGACGCCGCGCCGCGACACGAACAGCGGGTTGTACGCGATACTGGTCACAGGTGGCGTAGGCGGGATCAGCACGGGGAATGGTTGCGGCACGCCGGGGTTGAACAACGCGGGGTTGTTCGGCACGCCGGGCGCCGGCGGCGGTGCGAACGCGACCGGCGCCGCTCCCGACCGCGGTGCGAACCGCGTTCCCGGCGGGATCGTCGGGACCGCGACCGGCGCCGCGAAGGGGTTGACGCCCCGGGCCGCGGGCGTCGCACCCTGGTACGGCCCACTACCGACCTGCGGTTGCGCCCCCGCTCCGCCGGGGCCAACGACCCGCGGCACAGGCTGTTGGGCGACGGCCGTGGACGCGGTCAGAAGCGCGAGGGCGGCGGCGAGGGCGTGCGATCGGCGCATGATCGGTCCTTTCGGCCTACTCTTTCCCACCACTGCCAACGGACTCCGCCCCGTGGTGTTGGCGCCGCCCGCCGGCAACGACGATCAGCCCGCCACAGGCTGCCACTAGCGTACCCTCTCCTAGCGCCCACGCCCACGGGAAACCGGCGGACCAATCCGCCCAGCCGAGGGCGACGCCGAGGCCGACGTGGCTCCACCCGAGTACGCGGACCAGCGGTCGGTAGCGCGGCAGGTCGAACGAAATCGCCAGCACCATAGCCCCGTGGACGGCGTAGAGGGCCGACAGGTGCCGCGCCAGGTACTCGATGATCCTCTCCGCCGGGAGCGGGCCGAGGCCGAGGAGGCGGTCGTGAACGGTGTCCATCCAGCCGAAGGGTGCGACGACGAAGGCGAGAGCGGCGAGCTCAGCCGCGCCTATCAGTCGGAGCAGGAGCGCGAGGTTGGCGTCGCACGCGGACATAGGGGGTGGGATAGGAGCCGTGGTGGGGCCGGCTAGTCCGCGTCCGGTTCGATCTCCGGTGGAGGGGCATACGCGGCGAGATCAACCCCCCGGTACACGTCGGACATCGGGATACGGACCGGAACAGTCGCCAGTTCGAAATGACCGACCTGGTTGTCGAACGCTTGATACGTCCACGTGCCGTCCGGCTGTCGAACGTACCGCTCCGCGCGGACCCGGCCCTGGGCGACGAGGACGATTTCCCGAATCGTGGGCTGCCGCTGGTACTCGGCGAACTTCAGACCCCGGTCGTACCGCTCGGTCGAGTTGGACAGAACCTCGATCACGATCTGGGGATTCGTCAGTGCGTCGCGGTCGTCCCCGGCGTACTCCGGCGGGTCGCAGACGATGACGATGTCGGGATACGTGTAACGCCCGCTCGGTGACACGCGGACGCGCTGGTCGCTGACGTGGATGGTACACCCGCACGGCTTGAGCAACCCGAACAACTCACCCGCGAGGTTGTCTTTCACCAGATTGTGTTCCCGGCTCCCGCCCGCCATCCCCGTGGGGTCGGGAGGGCCGTACGGGTTGTGAACCGGGTACAACCGGCCGTCGATGAAGTCGCTCTTGTACGTCGCGGCGCGCTCGTGCGCCAGGTACTCGGCGACCGTCATGCGCTTCTGCTGTGGCTTCGCGGACATCGGCCGTCCCCCGGAATCACCAGCATACCACGGTGCCGGGCCGGATGCATTCCCCGCCCGCGTTGCTTGCCCGGTACGACCGGCGCTCTAGATTCTGCGGTAAACCCGTCGGCCACCACACCCGCCTCGGAGGCTCTCCCCATGGGGTTCCGTCAGACCGCGCTGCACAAGAACGGTAAGGGCTCGTTCCACCAGATCGGCCTCGTCCGCGGCCAGTTCGGCAACGTCCCCGAAGCCCCGTGGATCAAGTTCCTGCAAGACAGCGGCTTCGACGGCTGGGAGGAGGCAAGCTGGGAGCTCGACCTGCGCCGCTGCGACACCGACGCCGGCGCCGCCGCTTACGCCAAGGAGCGCGTCGGCGTCGCCCGGCAGCACGGGCTCGAAATCTTCACCGTCGCCACACACCTCCAGGGCCAGGTGCTCGGCGATGAGCCGAGCGCCAAGACGCTGAACTTCTGCAGCGGCAAGGGCGAGGCGAAGGCGGCGTACAAGGCGTGGCGCGCCGCCGGGAACAATCCCCCGCGGACCGACCCCTACTTCGTCCCCGAGAGCGTCGGCAAGCTGGTCCACGCCGAGGCGCTGAAGGACCTGCAGGCGTGCGTCCGCTACGCCGGCCACCTGAGCAAGCTCCAGGACCGCAAGGTGGCGCTGCCGGGGTTTGTCGGCAGCCCGGCGAACTGCTGGAGCCACTGGTTCCTGTTCCCGCCGCTGCCCGGGAACATCGAGGGCTACGACCTGCCGGACGTGCGGCAGTTGAGCCTCGAACTCCTGGTCGAGCGGTTCGCCCCGGTGTGGGACCTGTGCAAGGAGTACGGCGTCACCTTCGACCTGGAGTGCCACCCGAGCGAGCGGGCGATGGGCGACATCGAGAGCGCCTCCGACTACATCACGCACATGTCGAAGGCCGGCTACGAGGGCGTGGTCGGGTTCAACCTCGACGGGTCGCACCTGGAGTGGCAGAACGTCTCGGTCATCGACTTCATCCGCGAGTTCAAGGAGTACATCCACTGCGCCCACGTCAAGGGCGTGTGGGTGGCGCGCGAGCACTGCCGGGCCGGGCGGCTCGGCGGGCACCGGCCGATGGGCCACTGGACCAACGGCTGGAACTTCGTGACCGCGGGGACCGCCCGCGACGCGAACAGCCTGGAGGACATCTTCATCGAACTGAACCGCGTCGGGTTCGACGGGGCGGTGTCGATCGAGTGGGAGGACAACGACGCCGACCAGTTCGCGGGGGCGAAGGCGGCGCTGGGCAACTGCCGCCGGGCCGACCTGCCGCCGAGCGGGATGAAGCACGACGAGATGCTGAAGGGGTGAAAATGCATGGCGAGCCGACCGACGTCAGGCGGCGGGTTACGGGTGTATCACCCGCCGCCTGACGGCGGTCGGCTCGCCCGGCGTCAGCGCTTGGTCACGGTGACGAAGAACGCGCCGCACAGATCCGTTCCCGCCGCGTCCGAGAACCACGCCTTCAGCCGCGTCCGGTCCGCGGGGAGCCGCACCCGGATCGTCACCCCGGTCGCCTCCGGGTCGGCCGGTGCGGTCGGCCGGGCGCCCGCAATCTCGACCGTCCCCAGCGCGATCGTCGGGAAGCCGACCGTCTTTAGCTTCGCCTTGTTCGCCGGCGACTTGGCCGACGGCTCGTAGCGGTCGCCGAGCGCCGCATTGGTCTGTTCCGGCCAGCGGCGCAGGGTGAACTCGTACTCGCCGGCCTCCTCCACCTTCACATGCCAGGTGCCGCCCGTCGGGCCGCCGACCGCCTCGCGGACGTAGCCGGTGTTGTCGGCATAAATGTTCTCCCAGTCGCCACTGGTCAGTTCGACCACCGGTTGCTGTTTTGCCCCCAGGCTGATCGGCACGAAGTCGTTCAGCGTCGGCTCGACGCCCTTCCACCAGTCGTCGTAGTCGGCGCGGAGCCGCTCCACCACGTCCGGATGCTTCGCGGCGAGGTCGGTGGTTTGGGCGCGGTCGGCGTTGGTGTCGTACAACTCGGCACCCTTCACCAGGCGCCACCGGCCGCGGATCACACACGCCTCGTGCTGCTTTGGCGTCTGGCCGTACTGAACGACCATCGTCCGCTCGGGGAGCCCGTTCACGCTACCGGTCAGGAGGCCGGCCAGACTCGTCCCCGCGTACTTCGCGTCGGCCGCGGCGACAACGGGCGGGACGACCCGGCAGAACTCGCAGAGCGTGGGCAGGATGTCGGTGTTCTGCGTCGGCGAGAAGATGTCGCGCGGCATTCCCAGATTACCGGCGGGCCAGCGGACCCAGCACGGCACGCGGTGGCCGCCGTCGTAGTACGTCGTCTTGCCGGCGCGGAGGCCGGCGTTGAACGTCGCCACCCCCGCGGTGCCGCCGTTGTCCGTCATGAAGATCACGATCGTGTTGTCGCGCAGCCCCTCGGCGGTGAGGAAGCGGTCGAGTTCGCCGAACCGCTTGTCCACGTGGGCGATCATTCCGAAGAACCCGGCCGGTCCGCGGCCCTGGTACGGGCGGACGTACTCGTCCAGCTCCACGAACGGGGCGTGCGGGGCGTTCGTCGGGACGTAGCACAGGAACGGCTCGCCGCGGGCCTTCCGCTCCCTCATCCACGCCGTCGCCGAGTCGAACCAGAAGTCGGTGCAGTGGCCGCGGTAGCGCTTCTCGACGCCGTTGTGGAAGTAGCGGCCGTCGATCAGCGGCATGTCGAACTCGGGCGTTGAGTTGAGCTGCCCCCATCCCAGGTGGTAGACGCTCTCGTGGTAGCCCTTGTCGATCGGTCGGTGCGGGTAGTGGTCGCCGAGGTGCCACTTGCCGAACAGTCCGGTCTTGTAGCCGGCGCGGCCGAACACCTCCGCCATCGTCGGAATTCCGGGGCGGAGAAACGTGCGGCCCGCGGTGACGGATGTGGCGCCGTTCCGCAGCGCCGCGATGCCGGTGAGGAGTTGGCCGCGCGTCGGCGTACACATCGGGGCGACGTGGAAGTCCGTCAGCCGAACCGACTCGCGGGCGAAGGCGTCGAGGGCCGGTGTCCTCAGCACGGGGTTGCCGGTGATCGAGAAGTCGCCCATTCCCTGGTCGTCAGTCATCACGATGACGACGTTCGGCCGCGAATTCTGCGCAGCGGCCGGCGCGACCATTCCCAGCGCGGCCGCGGCCGCGAGTACACAGCGCATCGCACCCTCCCGGTTACTTCGGCGGCGCGTTCGCCCGCCAGCCGTCGGCCAGCCGCCGCGCCAGTCCCGCCACAACATCACGGTTCGCCGCGTCGGCGGCCACGTTCCGATCTTCGGCGGCGTCAGTGCGGTGGTCGTACAGCTCGCGCGCGACGACCTCGCCGCCGTCGCGCTTCCGCCACTCGACGTAGCGGTACGTGTCGCTCCGCACCGCGTACCCCATCAGCGGCCCGACGCCCGGCCCGCCCGGCCGCGGGTACTGGCTGAACGCGGCGGCCTTCCACGGCCGTGCGGGGTCGTTCAGGAGCGGGGCGAAACTGTACCCCTCGACGCCTGCCGCAGCTGGGAGCCGGCACACGTCGGCCAGCGTGGGAAAAATGTCCACGAACTCGACGAGCCGGTCGCACGGCCGGCCGACGGCCCGCTGACCGGGCACGCTCACGACGAGTGCGGCTCGCGTGGCGAGTTCGTAGTTCGTGTGCTTGCACCACATGCCGTGGTCACCGAGGTGCCAGCCGTGATCGCCCCACAGGACGACGACGGTGTTGTCGAGCTGACCGGTTTCGCGGAGCGCGTCCAGCACACGGCCGAGCTGCGCGTCCATGTAGCTAACCGCGGCGTAGTAGCCGTGAACAAGCCGGCGCGCCGTCGCTTCGGGGACGGCCCCGGACTTCGGGATGCCGACGTAGGCGCGGAGCTCGCCGCCGAACTGCGGGCCGTACTTCGGCGCCCCCGCCGGCGGTTCCGCCGACGCGCTGACCGGTAGCGTGGCCGGGTCGTACATGTCCCAGTAGCGCTTCGGGGCGACGAACGGAAGGTGCGGCTTGGCGAACCCGACCGCGAGAAAGAACGGCTCCGCCCTCCCCTTCCGGTCCTTCAGAATCTCGATCGCCCGCGCCGCCGTCCAGCCGTCGTTCAACTCGCCGTCGCCGACCTCCGGCGCCTCGACCGGCAGGCCGCGGACCTTCGTCACGTCCTCGTTCGCGGCCTTCGCCTTGGCCCTCGCGTCGGCGACGACCCGCTGCCCGTCGGGGCCGAAGTTCTTCCCCTTCGTCGCCTCCCACGGCACCGACCACGACGGCTCGTCGTTGTACCCCGGGTGGTAAATCTTGCCGACGCCGTGGACGTAGTAGTCGCTCTGGCGGAAGTGTTGCGGCAGCGTCACCACGTCCGGCAGGGCGGTGCGGAAGTGTGTGACGAGGTCGTAAACGCGCGTCGAGTCCGGCCGGCGGCCGGTGAGGAGCGACGACCGCGACGGGCTGCACACCGCCTGCTGGCAGTAGGCCCGGGTGAAGACGGTGCCGCGGGCCGCGAGCTTGTCGATGTTCGGCGTCTTGGCGTGCGGGTCGCCGGCGCACGCGAGCGCGGGCCGCAGGTCGTCCACGGCGACGAACAGGACGTTGAGCTTCCCGGCCGGCTGCGCCGCGGCGGGACCGGCAAACGCCGTGAGCCCGATGAGTGCGAGAACGAAGCGACGCATGATCCACTCCTCGTCGTGTCGGTGCTACTCCAAGTCCCACAGGACCAGCCCGCCGTCGCCGCCGACGGCGGCGAGTTGACCGTCCGGCGCACACGCCAGCGACTTCACCGGCCCGACCTTCCAGTCGAAGCGCCGCAGCTCGCGGCCGGCGGTCGCGTCCCACACGCAGACCGTGCCGTCGTCGCCGCCAGAGAGGACGGTGCCGTCCGGGCACGGCGCCAGCGCCTGCACCGGCCCGGCGTGCCCGGCGAGCACCCGCACCGGCTTGTGCGTCGCGGTGTCGAACACCGTCAGCACCTCGCCGGACGCGACGACGGCGAGCGCCCCGTCCGGCGTGAACGCGACGGCGTGACCCGGGCCGTCGCACTTCCAACTCGTCGCGCGGGCGTCACCCGTCCGCGGCCACACGTTGATCACGTTCATCCACCCGCCGGCGGCGAGGAAGCGGCCGTCCGCCGAGTACGCGGCCGCGAACGGC
>DASPHQ010000433.1:0-7524 GCA_035629595.1 Urbifossiella sp.
CGGCGATGTACCACCGGCCCGTCGTCTTCGCGTCTTCGCGAAGGGCACGGGCCATTTCGACGCCGTGGTGGCGGGCCGTTTCAAACCCGAACGTCGGGATGCCCGGCGGCAGCGGGAGGTCGTTGTCGATCGTCTTCGGAACGTGCGCGACGCGGATCGCCTTGCCCGCCTCCTTGTAGACCTGACTGCCGCTGTAGGCCGTGTCGTCGCCGCCGACGGTGACGAGGTACTCGACGCCGAGCCCCTGGAGCGTGGTAATGACGCGGTCGAGGTTCGCCGGGGGCCTCGCCGGGTTCGTCCGGCTGGTGCCGAGGATCGACCCGCCGCGGTGGTAGTACGGGGCGACGTCCGGGATCGTCAGTGGTCGCGCCGCGGACGCGTCGCCGAGGACGAGGTGCTTGAACCCGTCCTGGAAGCCGATGACTTCGAGATCCTGGTTGATGGCCTCGATGGTGACCGAGCTGATGACCCCGTTGATGCCGGGGGCCGGACCCCCGCCGGTGACGATCGCCAGTTTCCCGCGGCTCGGCTTGGCCATGTGCTGCACCCTTCACTTCCCCTGCAGAGGCGGACGTTCAGTGTCAGGATCGGAACTGACGCAGCCATTTCAAGGGGCCGCAGGTCACGCTACGATAAGGCGTTGAAGCCCTCGTACGAAACCCTCGGAATCGCCGTGCCCGACCCACTTCACGCCATCCGCCTCCGCGGTGCCTGGGCTGTCGCCGGCGACGGGCCTCGCTTCCGTCTCACACGCCCGTTCGGCTGGCCCGCGGCACTCGACCCGCACGAACGGGTCTGGCTCGTCGTCGCCGGCGCCGCTCCGACCGACGCGGTCAGTGTCAACGGCACGCCCGTCGGGCCGGAGGCGGACATCACGGCGCTGCTCCGGCCGCGGAACGTGGTCACACTCGTGCGCGCCACCGACAGCTCACCAGGTGAGGTGACGCTGGAAATCCGGCGGGCGGATTCGGCTCCCGCGTGAACGTCGCGGCCTACGTTGATCACAAATCGGACGACTGGACCACGCGCGGCCGCGGCGTGAGCTAGGGTAGGCTCGGCGGACGGTACACCCGCCCGGTCGCCCCAGGTTCAAGGTCTGCGTCCGATGCCCAGCTGCCCGACGTGCCTGACGGCACTCCCCGACGCGGCCGCCGGCTGTTCCCGGTGCGGGTCATTCGCGGCCGGCTCGCAAGTGCTCCTCACCGTGGCCCTCACCCCCGAGGGCGGCCCCGGTATGGCTCGCCTCGACTCCCGCTTCACCGCCGGCCCGCCCGTCACCCCGCAGCCCGACCGCACCCTCAGCGCCGCTTCGCTCTCGGCGTCTCCCCCGCCTCCGCCGCCCGCCGTGATCGTGAAGCTCCGGGTGGTCCGCGGTCTGCGGGTCGGTGCCGAGTACCCGGTCTACGCCGGCCGGAACGTGATCGGGCGGTTCGCCGACCGTCCCGTGGACATCGACCTGACGGCGATCGAGCCGGACGGCCAGGTGTGGAGCTCGCGCCGCCACGCCTGCCTCACCCTCGACAAGGCGATGCTGGTGGTCGAGGACTTGAACAGCCTGAACGGGACGTGGGTGAACGGCTCCCGCATCCGGGCCGGCGGGGCGCTGCCGCTCAAGGCCGGCGACATCATTCAGATCGGCGTCGCCCAACTCCGCGTCGACGTAGAAGCCGCGCCGCCCCCGTCGTGACCGCGTATGCTGCCCCCGTGATCGTCCCCGGGGGTGGCGCATGGTCCGCTTCACGTCGCTGGTTGCACTCGCGCTCACGACCCAGTCGACGTTCGCGGCCGACCCGCCGCGGGTGGTCGTGTCGAAGGACGGCAAGGGGTTCGTGCGGACGCCCGGCGGCGAGCCGTTCCGCCCATGGGGCTTCAACTACGATCACGACCCGACCGGCCGCCTGATCGAGGACTACTGGGCCGACGAGTGGGACCGCGTCGACCGCGACTTCAAGGCGATGGCCGGGCTCGGTGCGAACGTAGTGCGCGTCCACCTCCAGTTCGGCCGCTTCATGACCGGCCCGAACGCGCCCGCCGCTGCGAACCTCGCCCGACTCGGCAAGCTGCTCGACCTCGCCGCGCGTGAGAGGGTGTACCTCAACCTCACGGGCCTCGGGTGCTACCACAAGGCCGACGTGCCGCCGTGGTACGACCGGCTCGGCGAGGCGGAGCGGTGGGCGGCGCAGGCCCGGTTCTGGACCGCGGTCGCGGGGCGGTGCAAGGGGCGGTCGGTCGTGTTCTGCTACGACCTGATGAACGAGCCGGTCGTCCCCGGCGGCCGGCGGGCGGGCGGCGACTGGCTCGGCCCCGCGTTCGGCGGCAAGCACTTCGTGCAGTTCGTGACGCTGGATTCGAAGGACCGCCCGCGGCCGGACGTGGCCCGTGCGTGGACCAAGCAACTGACCGCGGCCGTGCGCGCGGCCGACCCGGACGCGCTGGTGACGGTGGGGCTGGTGGACTGGAGCCTCGACCGGCCCGGATTGACCTCGGGGTTCGTGCCGGCGCGGGTGGCGCCGGAACTCGACTTCGTGTCCGTCCACCTGTACCCGGCGGCGGGGAAGTTGGACGACGCGGTGACGACGCTGGAGGGGTTCGCGGTCGGCAAGCCGGTGGTCGTCGAGGAGACGTTCCCGCTGAAGTGTTCGCCGGCCGAGTTGGGCCGGTTCATCGACCGCGCCGGCCCGCGAACGGCCGGCTGGTTCGGCTTCTATTGGGGGCAGTCGCCGGAGGAGCTGCGGCACTCGCGCGAGTTCAAGGACGCGCTGACGCTCGGCTGGCTGGATCTCTTCGAGCGCGAAGCACGGGCACGGCGCCCGAAGAACTAAGGGCGTGCCGGGAGCTTTCGCTTCCGGCACCCCTGTCGGCCGCGTCACTCGGACTGCGGGCCGCGCGGGCCGACGTCGAACCGGGCGGCGTGGAGCACCTCGCCCGTCTCGTCGTCCTGCACCAGCGCGATCACCTGGAGCTTTGCCATCTCGAGCGGCCGGGCCGCGGTCGGGAACGGCCGCTCGTTCGCCGCGTATTCGTCGAGGTACTTCGTCAGCTCGGAGCGGACCTGCGACACGTCCACCGCCACCGTCTGCTTGCCGGCCTTGTCCGTCAGCGCCTTCCCCGCGGCCCCGCCCGGCATCGCCCGGACGACAGAGTGGTGGAACCGCAGCCGGTTGCCGCCGACGTACTTCACCGTGTCCTCGACCAGTAGCAGCCGCAGCTTCGTCTCGCCGCCCGCGGGCACGCCGGCGTACTCGACCGCGACCTCGACCTTGTCGCCGGTGCGGGTGGCCTTGCCAGTCAGCTTGATCGACGTCGTCTCCTCCAGCAGCTCGTTGATGACGCCGGTGTACGCCCCGTACTTGGCCTCGGCGTTGGCCATGCCGCCGCCGCCGCCGGCCTTCGGGGTGCCGTTGAACAGCGTCGTCGGCGTGCCGCCGACCTTCCCCGGGTGGAACTTGCGGTAGTAGTCCCAGCGGGCGATCGCGTCCTTGTTCGTCATCGGGTCGGGGCCGGGGATGTGCATGTGGTATTGGATCAGCACCAGGTCCTTCGACTGGTAGCTCTTGTGGAGCGCGTCGAACGCCACGTCCGCGGCGACGCACGGCGGGCACTGGGCGCCGGTGAACAGCTCCATCACCACGGCGCGGTTGGCCTTCGAATCCTTGCGGCCGGCGAACGGCTCCGGCTTGAACGGCGGCACCGTGGCGTTGTACTCGTCGTCGAGCCGCTTCTCGAGCCGCTGGAGGCGGCCGTCCACCTCCTTCAGCTCGTCGCCGCCGGTCGTGGTCAGCGCCGTCTTCAGGGCGGTGAACACCTTCACCTGCGTGGCCGCCGCCGGCTCCTTGTCGGTGAACCCCTTCGTGAGCGGGCGGAGGGCGTCGGCCGCGGCGGCTTCGAGCCCCTTCACCCCGGCCAGCGACTCGGCGGCCTGCACGGTCACGAACCGGGCGTAGTCCGGGCCGTAAGGGGCGGCGCGCTTGCCGATCGTGGTCAGCAGCGAGCGCGCCTCCTCGGCCTTCAGCTCCGCCTTCGCCCCGAGTTCGATGAGCGACAGCGCGGCGTCGATGGCGACCGGCTGGTCGGCGGCCGCGCTGACAGCCTTGCGGAGGAGCCCCGGCACCTTCGCGTCGGCCTCCTTCGCGGCCTCGTCGGCCTGGGCGAGGAGTTCCTTCTTCTTCTCGGCGTCCTTCGTGGCCCGGGCCTGGAACCGGAGGGCGTTGGCCTTGTTGGACAGCTTGTTCGCCTCCGCGATCTCGGGGACGGCCTTCCCCGGCGTGAACGCGGCCGTGATCTCGTCCTTGTCCGTGCGGGTGAGCTTCGCCCGGAACTGGATGTTCTCGTTGCCGAACGAGCCGAGGATGGTGTCCTCCGCCTTGCCAGTCACGCCGCTGAACGCGGGGCCGTTGCTGAACGTGATCGACACCCGGCCGCTGGCAACGGTCGCGGCCTTCACGGTGAACGGCTGTCCGTTGGGCGGCGTGGCGACGACCTTCGCGGTGGCCTTGTCGCCCTTGGCGTCGATCTTCACGATGCAGTAATTCTGTTCGGCCGAGCTGCCGCGGGGGGAGTAGCTCAGGAGCCAGTTGCCGGCCGGGTCGGCCTGGGCGGCGGGAGCGGGAGCGTTCATCGCGGCGGCGGTGGCGAATACCACGACCGCGGGCCAGGCAAGGCGTCGCATTGGGCAACCCCTGGGTGAAGGAGCCCCGCCACCCGGCGCAAGACGGCCGGGAATGTTGACTCGCGGGGTGAGGTATAAGTAGGCCGCTCCCGCGGAGTTGCCAGGGGGACGTGGCCCACCCGTGGCAACGGGTGGGCTTTCGGCGCGTCAATAGGCCCGAGCGAAGATCACGCGGCGCGGCGACGGCTTGCCGGTGAACAGGCACACCCCGGGCTCCCCGCTGTCGTTGAACGGCAGACAGCGGACCGTCGCCTTGTACTCCTTCTGCACCTGGTCCTCGACCTCGCGGCTTCCGTCGTAGTGGGCGGACACGAACTTCAGCCCCGAGCCGCCCTCGTCGCCGTCCTTCTCGACCGGGAACAGCGCCTGGAACTCGGCCAGCGTGTTCACCGTCACCGTGTTCGCGTCGCGGAACGCCTTCGCCTTCTCGAACAGCTTCACCTGAATGTCGCGGAGCATGGCGTCGATGTGCGCCGCGGCGCCGGTCAGCGGTACGCCGAACTGCTTCCCCTCCTTGCCGGGCACGTCGCGGCGGGCGACGGCGCACGCCGCCTTCTCGATGTCCTTCGGCCCGATCTCGACGCGCACCGGCACCCCGCGCAGCTCGTGCTCGGCGTAGCGGAAGCCGGGCTGCTTGTCGAACATCGTGTCGATCTTCACCGCGATCGGCTCGTAGCCGTAAAAGTCGTCGCGGGGGAGGGCACGTAGCTCGGCGGCGAGCGCCTCCGCGGCGGCGATGCTCGGGCCGCGCTCGGCGTCGTTGCGGCCGAGCGGCACGATGACGACGTGCGTCGGCGCCAGCCGCGGCGGGCAGACGAGGCCGTTGTCGTCGGAGTGCGTCATGATGAGGCCGCCGATGAGGCGCGTGCTCACGCCCCAGCTCGTCGCCCAGGCGTGCTCCTCCTTGTTCGCCGCGTCCTTGAACGTCACGTCGAACGCCTTGGCGAAGTTCTGCCCGAGGAAGTGCGAGGTGCCGGCCTGGAGCGCCTTGCCGTCCTGCATCATGGCCTCGATGCACAGCGTGTACACGGCGCCGGGGAACTTCTGGGCGTCGGTCTTGGGGCCGACCAGCACCGGCATCGCCATCCACTCCTCGGCGAACTTGCGGTACACGTCCACCATGCGGTGCGTTTCCTCCTCGGCCTCCTTCGCGGTGGCGTGGGCGGTGTGCCCCTCCTGCCACAGGAACTCGGCCGTGCGGAGGAACAGCCGCGTGCGCATCTCCCAGCGCACGACGTTGGCCCACTGGTTGATCAGCAACGGCAGGTCGCGGTAGCTCTGGATCCACTCCTTGTACGTCCGCCAGATGATCGTCTCCGACGTGGGCCGGATCACGAGCATCTCGTCGTCGCTCAGCGCGGCCTTCGGGTCGGGCATCAGCCCCTTGCCGTCGGGCTTGGGGACGAGCCGGTGGTGGGTGACGACGGCGCACTCCTTGGCGAAGCCTTCGACGTGCTCGGCTTCCTTTTCCAGGTAGCGCTTGGGGATGAACAGCGGGAAGTAGGCGTTGACGTGGCCGGTGTCCTTGAACAGCCGGTCGAGGGCGCGCTGCATCTTCTCCCAGATCGCGTACCCGGTCGGCTTGATGACCATGCACCCGCGCACGTCCGAGTTGTCGGCCAAGCCGGCCTTCTGGACCACGTCCAGGTACCAGCGGGGGTAGTCTTTCGCGCGGGGCGTGATGGCGTCGGCCATGAGCAGGATTCCTGAGTGAACCGGGGTGGTGTTATACGAGCCGACCCGCGCTTGCCCTCGACAGCGCCGGCGGCCGGCGGTATGCGGCCGGTTCCGCGTTCGGGAGCTTCAGAATGGACCGCCGCGCCGCGTCCGGGTTCGCCTGCGGGCTGCTGCTCCTGTGCGGCTGCGTCCACCGCGGGACGTTCTCCCTCGAGAAGCTCCTCGGCTGGGAGGAGACCGGCGCGAACAACGTCATGCCGGTGTCACTGCCGACGTCCGAGCGCGTGGACGGCCTGGGCCGCCGCATCGTCGCCCAGAGCCCCTTCAGCGGGCTGGAGCCGCTGTTCCACGTCGTATGGGTCCGCGACTCGGTCCTGTTCCACCGCGGGAACGCGGAGGTGTTCATCAGCGCCGGCCTCGTGGAGAGGTGCAAGACGGAGCCCGAACTGGCCGCAGTGCTGTGTGCGGAGCTGGGCAAGATGTCCGCCGAGAAGCGCCGCGCCGCCGCCCACGGCAAGGACCGCGACGGCATCGCCAGCTTCGCGGCAACGAACCCGAACGCGCTCGACGCCGACAAGGCCGCCGAGGTTTCGCGGCAGGAGAAGGCGGTGCCGCACCGCTTCACCGCGGACGAGTTGAACGCCAAGGCCGTCGCGCGCGACCTGCTCCGCGGAGCCGGGTTCGACCCCGCCGAGCTGGACAAGGTACAGCCGCTGTTGAGGCAGTCGAACCGCGGCGACGACATCCGCAAGCAGATGGCCGGCAGCGCCGCGGCCCCGAAGTGGGAGCGGTAATCCGCACGTCGCCCTTGCCGCCGGTCGGGTGTGGGGTACTTTGTAAAGAACCTTTACGAAGTCCCCGCTCCCCACTCCCCGGGTGCAGCAATGTCGCGGTGGTCACGTCTCGGACTGGTCGCGGCGGTCGCGATCGTCCTCGGCTTCATCCCGGCGTGCGGCAAGAAGGACACGGCCGGTAAGCCGAAGATCGCGGTCGTCACGAACTGTACCGACCCGTTCTGGGATCTGGCCGAGGCCGGGGCGACCAAGGCGGCCCAGGACTTCGACGTGGACCTCACCTTCCGCCAGCCGGAGCGGATGGCGGCCGAGGTCCAGAAGCCGATCATCGACGCCTGGGTCAACCAGGGGTTCAGCGGCATCGCCGTCAGCGTCATCGACCCC
>DASPHQ010000434.1:0-3401 GCA_035629595.1 Urbifossiella sp.
GACCCGCCGAGGACCGGCCGTGATCCGCATCTCCCTACCGGACGACGACCTGCAACGATTCGAGGCGGTGTTCCGTGACGCCGCCGACGCGAAGTTGCGGCACCGGGTGCAGATCGTCCTGATGGCCCACCGGGGCCGCAAGCACCCGGACATCGCAGCCGACACCGGCACCTCTCCGCGGTCCGTCCAGCGGTGGCTCAACGCCTACCTGGACCGCGGTCTCGATGGCCTCCGCCCCCGGAAGGCACCCGGGGCCACGCCCAAGCTCACCCCCGACCTGGCCCCGGTGATCCGCCAGTGGGTGATCGACGGGCCGGCCAAACAGGGCCTGGACCGGGCCAACTGGACGTACCCCGAGTTGGCCGACCACCTGTACGAGACCACGGGCATCCGGGTCGGCAAGTCGGCCATGCAGGCGTTCGGGGCCAGGCACGGCATCCGCCCGTACCGGCCGACGTACCGGTTCCTGCGCGGCGACCCGGCCAAGCAGGCGAAGGCCCGGGAGGAGGTCGCCGACCTCAAAAAGGGGCGGCCGCCGGCGGCCTCGTCCTGTTGAGCCAGGACGAGGCCCGGTTCCCGATGGTCCCGACGCTGACCGCCACCCTCGGGGTGAAGGGCCACCGCCCGGCCGTCGGGACGTGGGACTGCAAGCACCTGCTGTACGTGTTCGCCGTCGTCAACCTGGTCACGGCGGCGGTCCACGCGAACACCCTGGAGAGCCCGAAGGACGCCAAGAGGAGGACCGGGAAGAGCAAGACCCGGCGGATGCAGGAGGCGTTCGCCGCCCACCTGCGGCACGTCGCCCGGATGTATCCGGCCGGCCGGCACAAGCGGGTGGTGCTCCTGATCGACAACGCCCCGTGGCACCGGGGGAGGCCGATCGACGAGGCCCTGCGGGACCACCCGCACCTGGAGTTCAAGCGGCTCCCGAGCTACAGCCCGCAACTCAACCCGATCGAGCGGCTCTGGAAGGTCCACCGCCGGCGGGCGACCCACAACCGGCTGTTCGACACCCTCGCTGACCTCAAGACCTCAATCCGGGCCAGCCTGTGCTACTACCAGACCATGAGGGACCGGGTCCGAACCCTGCTCGACCGCAAAGCGAAGAAACGGACACCTTCAACCGGATCGTGAATAAGGACCGACTCCCGCCCGGCCCAGTTTCTCGTCGCACATCGTGATCGCCTCCGACTGAGTGGTGCCGACACCGCCGGCCGTTCGGGCCGGCGAACGGACTTTCCCCATTCGGAGGGTCGAACGTGCTCCGCTACGCTCTGTTCCTCGCCGTCGTGGCCGGCGGGGTGGCCTGGACCGTCACCGCCGTCCGCCAGCCCCCGTCCCCGCCCCCGCCGGCCCACCCGCTGGCCGGCGCGTCGGTTCCCCGCATCGATGTCGCCGCCGCCCGTACCGGGCTCGCGGCGCAGAAGCAGCGGCTGGCGGCGAAGGCCGCCGACCCGGCGGCCCCGGGCCGCCAGAAGGCCGCGGCCGTCGTCGCCCGCGGCGAGCTCCTGCTGGAAAATCTGGTCGATCACGACGCGATGCTGGCCGCCGTCGCGGCCGACCCGGCCGCGGTTCGCCCGGAGCTGCTGGACGCGACCCAGGCACTCCTTGCCGAGGCGCAGCAGGTGCGTGACGAGACCGCGGCGGCCGACCCTGAGGCCGAAACGACGTGGGACACGATCGTCGACGTGCTGGAATTCATCCTCCGCGTACTCTTGCTCCTCTGGGATGTCTTCGGCTCCGGCGACGCCGGTGACGCCGGCGAGAGCGGCGCGGGCGGCGGTGGTAATCCGGCGGGCGCGGCGGCCGACGGCGGCGTGCAGAAGGTCGGCGGAGCCG
This sequence comes from Urbifossiella sp., assembly GCA_035629595.1. GTDB lineage: Bacteria > Planctomycetota > Planctomycetia > Gemmatales > Gemmataceae > Urbifossiella. The sequence continues at coordinate 1,840 of DASPHQ010000434.1, forward strand.
CCGGCACCGACCTCGCCTCGGTCGTGAACGGCAAGCTGATGGTAAGCCTCCAGGGGCACGCGCACCCGTACCGCTTGACGCCGCCGGCCGACCTGCCGCAGTACACCGTGCGCGGCGTCACCCTGGCCGCCGCCGGCGTCGCGTTCCCGCTCCAGCTCACGCTGGCCACCCCGGACGGCACTGTCCGCAACTTCCTGTGGCAGTCGGTCGACGCCGTCCCGGTCCTGCGGCACGGCAAGTAACTCGTCCGTCCCCCCCGCCGTCCCGGCGGGGGCGTTCGCTTCCTCCCACTCACGGAACGCACCCATGATGCCCCGTCGCATTACCCGCCCGCTCGCGCTCGTGCTAGCGGTCGCGGTCGGCACCACGTCGTGCCGCCGCGCCGGGCCGCCACCGGACCCGGCCCCGCCGCCGCCCACGCCGGTCTCGATGAAGATTGACGCCGCCGTCGCGACCCTGCTCACCCTCGGCCAGCCGCCGGCGCCGGCGTACCCGACCGCGCTCCCCGCGCCGAAGACCGACCCGGACCAACCCGTACCGCCGGTGCCCGCGGCGCCGAGCCCGCGGGCGGTCGGGTGCGACTCGTACGAGGAGTTCTGCGTCCGCTTCTACGCCACCACCGGCAAGACGTGGGACGCGTACCGCGCCGAGCTCGCCGGCGTGCGTGCGGAGTTCCAGAAGGCCACGACCGAGAAGCACGACCCGCCGGACTTCCGCCCGGTGCAGGCGATGCTCGCCGGCCTCCGCGCGGACGAGGCGCGGCACTCGGTGCCGCAGAAGGCCGCGGTCGCCGACACCACCGCCCGCCTCGGCGAGTACCAGGCGAATCTGGCCGCGGTGGACACGCTCCTGAAGGGGGCGACCGGGAAGGTGCTCCCGGACCTCCTCGCCGCGGCGACGGCGATGGAGACGGCCGTCGAGGAGATCAAGCAGAAGCACCTCGGCCGCGCCGCCATCCGGGCGCACCTGGAGGAGGCGTTCGCACCGGGCGGGAGCGTGGGCGCGCCGCTCGCGCGGATCGGCCAGTCGCGCGTGCAGATGAACACTGTGCTCGTCGGACTCCGCGCCGCCTTGAGCGCGGTGAAGCCGGCGTGGGAGCGGCTCGACGCCTCGTTCACCGCGCTCAAGGCGGCGTTCCCGACCGAGCCGGCGGTCGAGCTCGCGGTCGCCGAGTTCAAGACGGCGAACCAGAAGTGGTGGGAGACCACCGAGGCGCGGATCGTGGCGCTGTTCAACCCGCTCATGCTTCTGTTGATTCTCCTGCTCAGCCTGTTCGGCGGGGGCGGGGAGGGCGGCGGGGGGGGGGCGGCCACGGGGGCGGGAAGGGGCCGGACTCCGGCAGCACGTCCGGCCCGGGCACCACGCCGAAGTGCGGGAACGCGCCGACGCCGGGCAAGGGCAAGGATCCGGAACCCGGCCCCGCGGCCGGCACCGGGGGCAAGGTGGAAGACGAGTTGAAGGCGCTGCCGGCCAACCACCAGCTGCTCAACATCAAGACGCCGGGCAAGGGGCCGTACGTCCTCCGCCCGTACCGGCTCGGCGACGAGGCGTTCCTCAACGTG
>DASPHQ010000435.1:0-3970 GCA_035629595.1 Urbifossiella sp.
GGGAGTCGAGGGGCGGCGGTCCGGCTCACTTCGACTTCGACCGTGAGGTCGGGCGGGTGGGATGTGAAGTCGATTTCCCCGAGCCCCTTCACCTTCGCCCAGTTCTGGACGTAGTAGCACTCGTCGGGCTCGAACCCGCGCTGGCGGTCCGGCCGGCGAATCGTTAACCCCCCACTCGACAGGTACCGCCCGCCGGTCTCGTCCAGCCACCCCTCGATGAGCAGGGCCAGAATCTTTTTCAGCCGCTCGTGCAGGTTACTCGTGGGCATGATCTCCAGGCTCCCCTGGTCGTAGGTCAACCGGAAGTGTCGGCCGGCCGCCTCGCGGGCGTCCATCAGCCCCTCGTACTCCTCCCACGTCACCGGGTCGATCGTCACACGCTGGCCGGGGGACAGGGCGCCGGCGATCCGCAGCAGGCGCTCGGGCGGCGTGAGCGGCTCGGGTGGGGCGTCGGTCGCCGGCGGCGGGGTCATGGTCGCGGTGGTCATCGCACCCTCCGGTTAGTGGCCTTCGGCCGCGAGCTGGGCGTCGTACTGCTCGGCCGTCAGCAGGTGGTCCAGGCTCGCCCCCGCGGCCGGGCGCAGCTTCAGCATCCAGCCGCGGCCGAACGGGTCGTCGTTCACCGCGCTCAGGTCGGCCTTGCGGCCCGCCGCCCGGTCCTCCACCAGCACCTCGTTCCGCTCCGCCACCACGCCGGCGACCGGGGCGTTCACGTCCGACGTGCTCTTCACCGACTCGATCACGCCGAACGCGGCGCCGGCCGTCAGCTCCTTGCCGACCGGCGGCAGCTCCAGGAACGTCGGCTCGGTCAGCTGCTCGACCGCGAACGCGGTGATGCCGACGACCACCAGGTCGCCGTCGGGCTTCGCCCACTCGTGGCTCGTCGTGTACCGGCGGTCGGTCGGGGTCATGACTTCTCCTGGCGCGGGCGGCGGTAGAACGGGAGCGGGACGACGGCGGCCGGCAGGTGGGTGCCGCGGGCGTCCACCAGCAGTCGGGTGCCGACGGCGGCCAGCTCGCGCGGCACGTACCCCATCGCGATCGACTTGCCGAGCCACGGGGCGAAGCTGCCGCTCGTCACGGTGCCGACCGGCGCCGCGTCCGCGGACAGAATCGGGCAGCCCTCGCGGGCGGCGCGGGTGCCGTCGAGCTCCAGCCCGACGCGGACCGGACCAGACACCGACCGCAGCGCGTCGCGGCCGACGAAGTCGCCCTTGTCGAGCTTCACCGCCCAGCCGAGGCCGGCGCGGATCGGGTCGGTCTGTTCGGTCAGCTCGTGGCCGTAGAGCGGCATCGCGGCTTCGAGGCGCAGCGTGTCGCGCGCGCCGAGGCCGCACGGGGCGGCGCCGCGGGCCAGCAGTTCGTCCCACAGCGTCGGGCCGAGGGCGTTCGGCAGCATCACCTCGAAGCCGTCCTCGCCGGTGTAGCCGGTGCGGCTCACGACGCACCCCTTCCCCTGGTAGCGCGTCGGGGCGGCGAAATAATACTTCAGCGCCGCCGCGTCGGCCTCGAACAGCCCGGCCACGATCTCGACCGACCGCGGCCCCTGCAGCGCCACCATCGTCGTGTCGTCGGTCTGGTCGGTGAGCTGCACGTCGAGGCCGGCGCGGTGCTGCTCCAGCCACGCGAGAATCTTCGCGCGGTTGGAGGCGTTCACGACGGCGGCGAAGCCGTAGGGCCAGCGGTAGACGAGGACGTCGTCGAGGATGCCGCCGGATTCGTTGCACACGAGCCCGTAGCGGACCTGGCCGTCCGCCATCGTGGCGACGGAGTTGGTGAACACCTTTTCGAGCAGGGCGAGCGCGTCCGGGCCGCCGAAGCTGAGGCGGGCCATGTGGGACACGTCGAAGAGGCCGGCGGCGGTGCGGACGGCTTTGTGCTCGGCGGCGATGCCGGCGTATTGGACGGGCATGTCCCAGCCGGCGAACGGCACCACGCGGGCCTTGAGGGCGACGTGGCGGTCGTACAGGGCGGTGCGGCGGTTGGACATGCGCGGAACCCTCACGCCGCCGGCGGGAGAGGGGGCCGGCGGAACGGCGCGGGGCGGCCCCGGTGGGGTCGCCCCTGTGAGAGTATCCTAGCCGGTACGGGATCGATTTCCACCCGGACCGCCGCCCGCGGCGTTGCTCCGCCGCGGGCGGCTGAGCGCGTTACGGGTTGCGGCGGTCGATCTTGCGGTCGAGCCGGCGGAACTCGGCCGGGGTCAGCCCGTAGTGCCGGTACACCTCGGTCCGGTACGTCGGGGTGAAGAACTGCGGGTACGACTGCGCGGTGTACGTCGGGAACGTCCGCCACCGCTCCACCGGGATGTCCACCACCGCCGTCTTCTGCGCCGGGTTGAACGTGGCCGCGGCCCACGGCACGGTCGTCAGCTTGCCGTCCTGCGTGGCGACGATCAGGTACTCCACGTCGCCGCCGGCGCTGAACACGATGTCGTCCACGGTGCCGACGGCCGTGTTGCTCTGGATCGCCACCTTCGTGCCGAGGATGTCCTTGGCCCGGTACGCGGCGACGGCCCCGCCCGGCTGGACGGGGGTGCCCGGCTGGACGGCCGGGGCGGGCTGCTGGGCGGTGGCGACGCCGGCGGCGAGGACCACGGCCAGCGAGGAGAACAGGTAGCGCGTCATGTGTCCGATGCTCCCGGGACTGCGGGCGACGGCCGCATCCCGGAGCAACCCGCGCGCCGTTCAGTCGCTGCCGCCGAGGTCGTGGTCGTCGGCCACCCGGAGGCGGGTGAGCCGGCGGGTCGGGGCGGGCGTGTCGTGCGCCGAGCGGAACGGCTCGGCGCCGAAGTCCGGCCGGTCGACGGCGGGGATGAGGCGGAGCCGGATGGCCAGCGGCTCCCCGTCGGGCCGGTCGATCGACAGCACCAGCTCGCGCGGCTCGGCGAGCAGGTATCCCACGGGCACGTCCACCTTCAGCGCGTCGCGTTCGGCCAGGGCCATCGGTCAACCTCCAGAAGGGGTAGAAGGGCGGCTCCCGTGCGGGTCCGAGGTCAGGAGCGCGAGCGTACACCGTGGGGCTCCACGGCGGGGTGAGGCCGGCCCGTTGCAACGGGCGGGCTTTCAGCCCGAGTCAACTCTGAACTCGAAACGGAACCAGGAGCCGAGCGGGGGCGACGGGACCGGCGGTTGCGAGCGACCCGCCCGGTGGGAGAGGGGATACCGGGCGGCCGATCACGCTTCAACAGCGACAAATTACACCGGCGGCGAGTCGATTCCGAGAACAAAGTCGGAAAAATTGACAACCGGGCCGGAATACGAGGGCCGGTCGGAACGACCGGGCAAGCGCCGGGGTTTGGGCGGGGCGCGGGTCCGGCGTTGAACCCGCAACCCCGGCGTGCTACGACGGCGGCATGCGGGTACTCGACACGGCCGACATCAAGGAAGTCGTGGCGCTGGCGTTCTCGCCGGACGGCCGCTACCTCGCCGCCGGGACGAACCGTCAGGGGTTCGTTACCCACGACCTCGCCGGCGGCTCCCGCATCCGGGTCGGACCCGACGGGTTCCGGCAGGCGCTGCGGATCGAGTTCGAGCCCGGCGGGGCGCTGGCGGCCACGACGACCGACGGCCGCACCCGGTTCGACCCGGCGACCGGAAGCCGACTCGGGGTGGGGCCGTTCGACCCGGACGGCCCGCGCCCCGTGCCCTTCTTCGACTCGTCGGCCGCGGGAACCCGGCTGGCGACCGTTCAGTTCTGGAGCTCGCGGTCGCGGCTGGTCTGCTGGGACGCGGTCGGGGACGGCTGGGAGCGGCGGTGGTTCGTGGACGACCGCCCCGCCTACTGCCCCCCGGCGGTGTCCCCGGCCGGCGACCGCGTCGCCTTCTTTGCCGCCGAAACCCTCGGCCCCGGCGCCGCGCAACAGCTGCTCGTGCTCGACGCCGACTCCGGCGAGCCGGTCGGGGCCGGGAGTTACCCGTTTACGGAGATTCACCCCCCGCGCTACCAGCCGGGCGGGCGGCAGATCGTG
>DASPHQ010000436.1:0-6162 GCA_035629595.1 Urbifossiella sp.
TGATCTTCTCCCGGTCGCTCCAACCGCTGAGCGACGCCATCGCCCGGCTCGGGAAGGAAATCTACCAGGCCTGAGTCTCGCAGCCGCGCGTCGACGCTGCGTGCCTCCTCGGCGGCGTTGACCTTCGATCGGAGGACGACACGCTTACGGTCCTGGCGGTCGTGTATCAGAGTTGGGATTGGACAGGATTCGATGTCACGGCCTCCTGCCCGAGCGCGATCGCCCCGAGCACGCCGGCGCGGGGTCCGAGGGTCGGGGGGACGACGTACTCGTCGATCCGCTCGAGGACGAGTGGTTGGCGTACGTAGCCGCCGAGCCGTTCGAGTACGCGGGCACGAATGAGCGGAAAGAGTTGGGCCTGTTGCATCACGCCACCTCCGAGGATGAATCGCTCCGGGGTGAACGCGTAGAGCAGTTGCACGACCCCGACGGCGAGGTAGTGGGCTTCCAAGGACCAAGCCGGGTGGTCCGGCGGCAACTCCTCGGCCGGCAAGCCCCAGCGGCGGCCGATGGCCGGCCCGGCGGCCAAACCCTTCCAGCAATCGCCGTGCTGGGGGCAGCAACCCGGGAAGGGATCGGCCGCCGGGTCGCGAGGCATCGGGAGGTGACCGACGAGGGGGTGCGAGAAGCCGCGGACGAAGCGGCCGCCACTCACGACGGCCGCCCCGATCGCCGTCCCCACCGTGAGGTAGATCAGCGACCGCAGACCCCGCCCCGCCCCCCACCGCCGCTCGGCCGTCGCCGCGGCCACGACGTCCGTGTCGAACCCCACGGGCACGCCGAAGGCCTCTCGAAGCGGGGTCACACAATCGACGTCGGCCCAGCCGTCCTTCAGCGTGGCCGTGACCCGGCCGTAGGTCGGAGATGCCGGGTCCGTGTCGATCTGTCCTAGACCGCCGACGCCGACCCCCGCGATCCTTCCGTGGATGCGTTCTTGCTCGCGCAGAAAGGCGATCGCCGCCGGCCAGCACTTCGCAAACCCCTTCGTGGGGAACCGTGACTCCGCCCGGACGTCGTCCGGGCCGGTGCCGATTGCGACGACCGTCTTCGTCCCACCGACCTCGATCCCCCCGCACAACAAGCCGGGTCTCTCGCTCATCCGATCGGCCTCCCGTCCGGGTCGAGGCGGACGCCGAAGTTGCACCCGCCGCACAGCGGGAAGCGGGCGCCCGTGAACTCGTCCCGCGCCCGCCGCGCGGCCGCCCCGGCCCAGATGTCCCGCAGCGACTCCCGGTGGATGTTGCCCAGGACCACCTCTCCGGTCAGGCTGTGACAACAGGGTACGACGTCGCCGTCGGCCAGCACGTGAATGGTACGGAGCGGTTGGTCACACCGCTCCGGGGGGGGGCGGCGGCCGGCGACCGGGAATTGCCCCGCCCAGATGTTCGGCATCAGTTCGTGGTCGTCCGCCCCCAACTCCGCCGCCAGGGCCCGGACCCGGCGCAGCGACTCCGGGGACTGGCCCGTGACCACACTCGCCACCACCACCCGGACCGGGGCTCCGATTCGGTCCCGGGCGACGACGAGGCGCTCGATCCCGGCGACGGCACGGGCCCAACTCCCGCCGCGCAGGGCGCGGTACTCCGTCGGGTCGGCCGAATCGAGGGCGACCCGTACCGAAGTCACGCCGCTGGCCAGGAGCTGACCGACCATGGAATCCGACAACAGCGTCCCGTTGGTGGAGATCTTGATGTTGGGCACTCCGCGGGCGGCGGCGCGTCGGGTCATCTCCAGCGTCGGCGGGTAGAGTAGCGGCTCCCCCGTTCCCCAGAGGTTGACGCGCCGGCAGTGGTCGCCGAGTTGGTCCAGCAAGTCCACGAATACGGGCAACGGCAGCTCGCCCCGGGCGCGGACGGCGGGCTCCGCGTTCTTGCAGAAGACGCAGGCCAGGTTGCACGCGGTCGTGACCTCGACGTGCAACACCTCCGGCAAGAGGGAGTCCGGCGCGGCCAGGGGGAGCGGTCGAGGTTCGAAGCCCGTCATCGCCGAACGCCCCTTCATCCGAGGACCCGCGCCGCCCAGACCTCTTCCACCGTCGGCCAGCCCCGCTCCAGCCCGGCATAGAACGCGGCCTGGCGTGCGGCCAGCTCGCGCCGCGCGGTCAGGACTAGTGTCAGCGCCCGACGGAGGGCTTCGATGAACCGGCCGGTGTACTCCGCGGACTGCCGGCACGCCTCCAGGCAGCGCGCGATCCCGTCGAGCGATCGTGCGGGGTTCGGATCGTCCCAGACCCGGCCGAGGCCTGTCAGGCTCGACCAGTCCGTCAGGACCGGGACGAGACCCGCGGCCCGGAATCGATCCAACTGGGCCGCCTGGGAGTTGTTCACCGGCGGTAAGAACAGGGTCGGTACGCCGACGGCCATCGCCTCCAACGCGGTGTTCAGCCCCGGGGACGTGAGGACGAGCGCGGCACCGGCCATGTGCTCGATCATCTCGGCGTGCGGCAGCGTTCGTACGGTGACGCGGCCCGGCTCGCCGCCGACCCACCCGGCGGCCGCGGGCGGCAGATTCCCGACCACGAGGACGGATTCCCAACCCGTTCCGCGGAGGGCCCGGCCCAGGCAGTCCAGTACGTACCGGGGGTAGTCGGCGAGGACGCGCACCGGGTTGTGCAGCCCGCAGAGGTTGACCACGACCTGGGCCCGGCCGGCGGCGGGTTCGACCGCCACGCGGGGTGGTGCGACGACCACGAATCGACCCCGTTCGTTCGGCGGCAGCGCGGCGACCCGGTCGGGAACCCCCGGGAAGTTCTGGCAGAGGTACACCATGCCCGGGACGGAAACCGGAGGGACCTCCGGCCAGAACCAGAACAGGGGGTCGAACACCACGAGTCTCTTACCCCGCCAGGCCGCGTCCCCGGCGACGCGAAACTCCGTGCCGCTCAGGACGACGTCGGCCCAAGCCCGCGCCACGGCCACCTCGGGGGAGTCGAGGGAGTCCAGCGCGCCGGGGAACGCGCAGCCGTCGAAATCGGCCGGGTCGACGAGCGGTCGCGTGTACTCCGGGCCGACGTACCGCCAGCGGAGCGGCAGCCCGGCGAGACAGCGCCGGCACTTCAGCAGGGTGGCCGCCGGGCCGTAGCCGAACGGTTCCGCGAGCAGGAGTACGTTCGTCATTCGGGGCTGCCCTGCGGTCAGGATGGCCGCGCCACGAGGCCCGGGCGTGCCCCCGGGGCCGCGACCGGCGGCGGCGAAAGCAGCCGCTCCCGCGTGGTGAACTCGGACACACACCGACGGGAAACCGCCCGACGGTCGCGAAACCCTCGCCCGTCGCCGACCGCGAATGCGAAGGCGTACCTCTCGCCCACCGCCGCGAGGCACTCCTCGGTGTAGTCCCCGTAGGGATAGGCCAGCAGCCGGGCCGCCGCCCCGAGGTGCTCGCGGAACCAGTGCTGGCAGCGGTCGAGCCGGACCGCCAGTTCGCCCGGGTCGAGTTGGCAGAAGTTCCGGTGGTCCAAGCCGTGGGCTTCGACCCGAACCCCGGCCGCGCGGAGCCGGCGTAGGCCGTGCGCGTCCAGGTGCCGCAGCCGGACGCGGGAGCGGAAGTTCCACCCCGTATCGCCGCCCACGTGCTCCGGGCACACGAACAGCGTCACGGCCCCGACCCCGTGCGCCGCAAGACACGGCCAGGCGTGCTCCTGGAAGTCCGTATACCCGTCGTCGAACGTCACGGCGGCGAGCCGCTCGCCGGACTCACCCCCGAAGACACGGTGGCACAAATCCTCGACGTGGATGATTGTGTACCCGGCCTCACCCAGCCACCGAATGTGGGCCGACAGGGTCGCCGGGCGTACCTGGAGGGACGGCTCGACCACCGGGTCGGCGACACTGTGGTAGGCAAGGATCAGCGGACCGTTCGTCACGAGAGTCGAGCCTCCAGCGCGCGCCCGTGCCGTTCTCGGGTGAACCGGTGGCAGTTCGCCCGCCCGTGCCGACACATGTCCGCCCGCCGGATCGGGTCACGCAGGACGGCGGTCAGCGCCTCGAGCCAGGCCGCGGGTTCACGGTACTCGGCCACCATCCCGTCGCCGTCGCCGTGAGACTCGATCAGGCCGGAGTGCCGCGAGCAGAGGACGGGCACGCCCGCCGCTTGGCCCTCGACCACAACCCGACCGAAGCCCTCTTCCTCCTGCGACGGGACCAGCACCACTGTCGCTTCGGCCAAGACCACCTCAATGTCGTGGCGCCGGCGGACCAGCCGCGCGTTCGGGTACGGCCAGTCGTCCGGGCGGAGTCGCGACCACCCCTCGACCAGCACGAACGGCTGGTCCGGCAGACCCTTGATGAGGTGGCGGACGATCTCGCCCCCCTTGCTCCGGACCGGGTTCACCATCACGGCGGCCCCGCCCCCGGGGGCGGGCGGGCGAAAGCGGCCGACGTCCACGGCCGGGTACAGGACGGCCGCCTCGACCCCCCACCGCTCGCGCAGCCTGGCCCGCACGTACTCACTGTTGGCCAGCACGGTCATTCCGGCCCCCCGCGTCCGCCCGCTGAGGAAGGGGAGGAAGTTGTGCGGGTTGTTCAGGTCGCGGACGGTGTGCAGGACCCGTGCCCCGTGGCGCAGGGCGGCGTGGGCGACGGCCTCACTTCCGTCGAGCTGCGTGAGGACCAGGTCCGGTCGGAACTCCGCCAGCGTGCGCCGCACACAGCCGACGAAGTCCGCGTGCAGGGTGAGAAGCACCCGGTATCCGACGTCCAGGGTCACCTCGCACCGTTCGACCAGTGGCTCGGCGTGACCCGGGATGGGCCGACGGAGGACGGCCGCGTCCGCTCGATGGGCGGCCATCCAGTCGGAGAGGTCGTCGAGGCCGGCCGTGACCTGGCCGAGGGCCCGGCACTCGTGACCCGACCGACCGAGGGCGAGCAGCGTCTCGTGCGCGCTGATCTCGGCCCCGCCGAGGAACAGCGGGTAGCAGGGGCGGGCGGCAGCGAACAAGACTCGCACGTCCGACCCTCAGTGCAGCAGGTCGCGGTAGATGCGCCGCCACGTCGCCGCCTCCTGCTCCAGTGTAAACCGCCGCTCGCACTCGAGCCGGGCCGCCGCCCCGAGCCGCCGGGCCGCGGCGGGGTCCGCGAGCAGCGCCCGCGCCTGGCCGGCGAAGTCGTTCGGGTCTTCCGGCTCGTGCATCCGGCACGACACGCCGTCCTCGAGGAGGTCCTCGAGCGCCGGGATTCGGGAGCAGAGAATCGGCAGACCCGCGGCCGCCGCCTCCAGAACGCTGTTCGGGCACCCGTCGTACAGGCTGGGGTAGGCGAATACGTCCATCCGTCGCAGGCACCCCGCCACCTCGGAGTGCGGCAGAAACCCGGTGATCTCGGTCCGGTCGAGCAGGCCCGAGCTCGCGAGGCACGCGCGCCAGTGGTCGCGTTCGGGCGGGGCGAGGTCGCCGGCGAGCAGCAGCCGGAAGTCGATTCCCGCCGCCAGCGCGGTACACCCCTCGACCAGGGTTCGGATTCCCTTCTTCGCGCGGAAGGCCCCCGTCGTCCCGATCACGGGTGGGGTGGCGAACACCCCGGTGCGGGCGTGGGCCTCCGGAATCGCGACGCCGTTGAAAATCACCCGGCCGCGGGACTGCACCCGCGAGTCGAGCACCCCCGCCAACTCGGCCATCTCCCGGTTGACGAAGGTGACCACGTCCGCCCGTTCGAGCACCCAGCGGACGGTCAACAGGTGACGGCTGAACAGGCTGTGGTGAAAGTCGTTGCCCCGGAAGCTGGCGATCAGGGGGCGGCGGCGCGTCCCGGCCAGCAGGCCGGCCTCCATGCCGGTCGCCATCGGGAAGAACGAGTGGTAGGCCGCGAACCCGCGCCGGCGGGCGAGGCGGGCCAGTCGTTGGTACCGCTCCGTGTCGCGGGCCGACCGCTGGTCCGGCAGGTCCTCGGTCGGGTAGCACCGGATGACCTCGACGCCCCCGTCGTCGGCGGCCTCGAACGGCCGGGCCCGGACCTCCCGCTCGACCACGACCACCGTCACCGTGTACTCCCCGGCCAGCGCGCGCGCGATGCGGGCGACGGACTGGCCGACCCCACCCGTCGTCGGGGGGTACTCGTCGGTCATCAGGCAGACGGGGGGTCGCATCGGCCCTCCTCGGGGAGTGTCCCGCGCCCCAGCCGGGCGAGCACCTCGGCCGCGTTCCGCCGGCCTCCGAACCAGTCGGCGGGT
>DASPHQ010000437.1:0-5642 GCA_035629595.1 Urbifossiella sp.
GGCCTGGGACAGCATAGCCCGGGGCAACGCCCCGGGACGGCATACGATAGCGAGGACCGCGCGCCCCTCCCGCCCCCGGAGCTCTCCCATGCGCCCCCTCTGCGTCGCCCTGCTGCTCGCCGCCGTCGCCCCCGCCGCGCAGCAACCACCGCCGGCGTCGCCCGTCGCCGACGGGGCCGTCCCCGAGAAGCTCGCCGCCGGGTTCGCGTTCACCGAAGGCCCCGCCCCCGACGCCGCCGGCAACGTCTACTTCACCGACCAGCCCAACGACCGCATCCACAAGTGGTCCACCGACGGCAAGCTCTCCACCTTCATGGAGCCGTGCGGCCGGTCGAACGGCCTCTGCTTCGACGCCGCCGGCACCCTCTGGGCCTGCGCCGACGAGAAGAACGAGCTGTGGAAGATCGACGTGGCGACGAAGAAGGTGACAGTGGTAGTGAAGGACCACGCCGGCAAGCTGCTCAACGGCCCGAACGACATCTGGGTGCGGCCGGACGGCGGGGCGTACTTCACCGACCCGCTGTACAAGCGGACGTACTGGAAGCGCGGCCCGCAGGAGCAGCCGCAGGCGGTATACTTCCTGTCGAAGGAGGGGAAGCTGGCGAAGGCGGACGCGGACGTGAAGCAGCCGAACGGCATCATCGGCACGCCGGACGGCAAGACGCTGTACGTGGCCGACTTCGGGGTGAACAAGACGCACGCCTACGACGTGCAGCCGGACGGCACGCTGACGAACCGCCGCGTGTTCTGCGCGCAGGCGTCGGACGGCATGACGGTGGACGACGCTGGGAACGTGTACTTCACGACGCGCGGGGTGCAGGTGTACGACAAGGCGGGGAAGAAGGTGGCGCAGATCGACACGCCGGACGGCGGCTGCACGAACGTGTGCTTCGGCGGGATGGAGATGCAGACGCTGTTCATCACGACGGGCAAGAGCCTGTACGCGGTGAAGATGCGGACGAAGGGCGCGGCGCGGCAGTGAGACCGAATCCCGTGGTATCAAATTCGGCGTGGACGTGATCCGGGGTTCTCACCCCGAAGGGGTGACAGCCCTCAGCCCAGGGCAAGCGGCGCCACTCCGTACCCAGGGCGGCGGGCCTTCGGCCCTTGCCCTGGGCTGAGGGCTGTCAGGCCTTCGGCCTGAAAACCCCGTCACCATGCCAAACTCGATATAAGCTGAAGGCCGACCAGTTCGCCAGCCCGAACCACATCGTGTCCGGTAGCGTCCAAGTACGAGCCCCCTTTCGTACCGGAACAGACCCATGCCGCCGCCCGAGTTCCCGCCAGAGATTCAGCCCGCATTCGAGGTGTTGCGCGAGGACATGATGGAACTCGCGCGGAAGCTCCTGCTGTATCGCGACGGCTTCCTGAACCAGTCGAACTGCGAAGTGCTGTTCGCGCGAACGGCGACCGTGTTCGAGACCTTCGGACGGTCGCTGATCAACGACATCATCATCTCGGTCGCCCGACTGATGGACCCGCCTACGACGGGGAATCAGGAGAAGAAGAAAAAGCCCGCGAAAGCCGGCAAGGAGCCGAAGAAGCGGGAGAACCTGACCCTCCGCTACCTGTTCGAACTAATTCAGCAGCACGGCAACGCACGGGAACTCCACGCTCGGGTAGTGGCGCGATACCAGTTACTCGAGCCGATTCTCACTCCCATCTCTGATCTCCGCAACAAGGTGCTGGTTCACCGCGACCGGCCAACGGCCCTGACCACTCCGCTGTCCATCCCTATCACCGACCAGGACATCGTCAGGGTCTGCGAAGTGTTTCAGGGCATCGTCAACGACATCGACCATCACTTCGCTGAATCGGGTACGGCGTTCAACGTTCTCCTCTCAGTCTCGAACCTCGACGCCTTGCTCCATATTCTCCGACGGGGGATGAAGGGGTTAGACGACGATCAGGAGGCAGAGATGGAGAGGTGGAGGCCCAAACCCGGCTCGTAACCCTTCCGACGTTCGTCGAAAACTACGACGCGTGACGACCGCCGCGGCGTCGTGGCCGCCCGGTGCCTCGGGGGCCGGGGCCGACCTCCCGAACCCGTGAAGGCTTCGGGCACCCGTCGTCCTTTCGGCCGCGGCCGGGATCGGGTATACCGGAAGGAGCCCGCCGCGTTCCCCCCTCCCGCGAGCCTCCCATGTACCGCGCCTACGGACTCCTCCCGCCCGGCAACCCGTTCACCCTGGAGGAGGCCGCCGCCCGCCTCCGCGCCCGCTTCCCCGACGCCGCGGTGTCGCACGCCGGCAACCAGGTCACCGTGCAGAAGGGCGACTGGGAGATCGAGCTGCTGCTGAACGCCGACCCGTCCGTGCGGACCGACTCGGTCGCGATCGCCGAGCAGATCGCCGGCCTGGAGGACGGCCAGGGGATCGCCGGGTGCGACCGTCGCGTCGAGGTGTGGAGCGACACCCAGGACCCGTTCGTCGAACACCTCGGCGACTTCCACACGGTCGTCGAGGTGCTGCGGTCGTTCCCCGGGGTGATCGCCGTGGACCCCGCCGAGCCGGCGCTGATGTGAGCGCATTCCCGGACGGAAGATTCGAGCGGCGAACGACTTCCGGCCGAGCGGGCAGCCGGTTTGACTCGAACCCTGATTTGTCAATCCGACTCATTGCTTCTACTGACCCCCCGGGGGGGAGCCGTGGACACAATGCCCGCGGCTAGACCGACGGCAAGAGCCGGGGGTTGCCGAAGATCACCTTCCACGGCCGGATGGTCCAGCGGACGAACACCCCCGCGGCGTGGAACGGGTCGGCCCGCAGCAGCGCCTCGGCCGCTTCCGCCGACGCCGCCTCGTACACGATCAGCGCCCCCGGCGCGTCGTCGAACGGGCCGGACGCGAACAGCTGGTCCGTCTCGACGAGGCTCGTCAGGTACGCCCGGTGCGCCGGCCGGTGGGCGTTGACCTTGTCGGCGTCGGCGATGTACTCGATGGTGGCGGCGTACTTCATGGCGGCTCCGGGAACCAGCGGGCGGGGTCCACCTTGTAATACGCGGCGAGCACCTCGTAGACCGCGGGGAAGTCGGCCCGCAGGTCGTGCGGCTTGCAGTAGAACGCCTCGGTGGCGTCGGCGTAGAACTCGGTCTCGTTCTCGGCCGCGTGCTCGGTGAAGAACGGCTCCTCGCCGCCCTTCTCGAACGCGGCCACCGCCCGCCGGTGGTCGCGGAGGGCGACGGTCATCACGTACTTCCAGCGGGTCTCGAGCGCCCGGTCGTCGAGGTCCGGGGTGCCGTTGAGCTCGCCGTCGAGGCCGTCGAGCTGGTGCGCGAACTCGTGCAGCACGAGGTTGTGGCCGCAGTCCGGCTGGCGGGCTTCTTCGAGCACCACGTCCCACGACAGGATGACCGGCCCGCGGTACTCGGCCAGCCCGTCCACCGGCTCGTCGGAGAGTTCGTCGTCCTCCCAGGCGTCGTCCTTGACGGCGTTGCGGAACGCGGCCGGGTAGACGACGACGGACGGGACGCGGGCGAAGTAGTCGTGGTCGTCGCCGAGCAGCAGGAGGGCGGCCTCGGCGGCGACGGTGACCTTCATTTCTTCGGTGACGTACAGCCCGCGGCCGCCCTCCCACTGCTTCTCGGCGACGAGGACGCGGACGGCGTCGCGGAGGCGGGCCTGTTCGGGCGGCGCGAGCCGGGGGAAGTGGGCGACGTTCTCCGCGAGGAACCGTTCCCAGCGGAGGGGGAACGGCTCGGCGAGGAGCTTGCGGCGGCGGCGGGCGCGGAGCCAGGAGAAGAGCATCGGTGGTCAGGCGACGGCGAAGTCGGTGAGGTGGCGGAGCTCGGGCGGGTGGAACCCGAGCACGATGTCCGACCGCGGCACCCCGGCGCGGACCAACTCGGTGGCGATGCCGCCGTCGGTCCAGTCTTGCTCGACCCACACCTTGCCGTCGGCGATGCGGGCGTGGACGATCACGTCGTCTACCCGCCGTCCGTTCCGCCACCCGCGGTCGAGTATTACGTACTCGTCGCGGCCGGCGTCGGACACGAACACGGTCTCGACCCCGGGCTCGGCCGGCCC
Organism: Urbifossiella sp.; assembly: GCA_035629595.1. Classification (GTDB taxonomy): domain Bacteria; phylum Planctomycetota; class Planctomycetia; order Gemmatales; family Gemmataceae; genus Urbifossiella. The sequence continues at coordinate 4,025 of DASPHQ010000437.1, forward strand.
GGTCGTCGGGGCCGCGTGCCGGGTCATGATCCGGGTCAGCTCGGCCCGGTAGTCGGCGACTCGATCCACGTCACCACCTCCTCGGACGACAACCGGACCACCACGAACGCGACCGGAAAGTCGTCCAGCACGAACCGCACGCCCTCGCGCGGGAGTACGGTCTGCTGCACGTCCTCGCTCACCGCCAGGTACAGCCGCCGGTCCGGATCGCCGCGGCGGATGAGCGACCAGTACATGAGGTACTGGCCGAGCGCGTCGTGGAAGTCGGACACCGGTGACGGGCTGAGGAAACTCTTGATCTCGACCGCGATCCGGTCCGCCCCGCGCTCGGCGGCGATGATCCTCTCCGCCCCGATGTCGGCCTGCACCCGCACGCCGCCGACCTTCAGCGTGTACGGGTCGTGGGTGATGGTCCACCCGTCCTTGACGAGCGCGGCGACGACCGCCGGCTTGATCGCGTCGTCGGCCACCGGCACACCCCCAAGCCCCTGCGCCTCCCCGTCATCCTATCACACCGTCCGCCCGAGCATCGGGGCCACCTGACGGAGCTGTGTAAGCAACTTCTCCAGCGTCGGGAAGTCGATGGTCTGCGGGCCGTCCGACAGCGCCTTGTCCGGCTCCGGGTGCGCCTCCACCAGCAGGCCGTCGGCCCCGCTCGCCAGCGCCGCCAGGCTCATCGCCGGCACGTAGGCGCGCTTCCCGGTGCCGTGGCTCGGGTCCACGAACACCGGCAGGTGCGACAGCGCCTTCGCCGGCGGCACCACCGACAGGTCCAGCGTGTTCCGGCTGTGGTCGGCGAACGTCCGCACCCCGCGCTCGCACAGGATCACCTGGTAGTTCCCGCCGGCCAGGATGTACTCCGCCGCCATCAGCCACTCCTCCAGCGTCGCGCTCATGCCGCGCTTCAGGAGCACCGGCTTGCGGCACTTGCCGACCCGCTTCAGCAGCGAGAAGTTCTGCATGTTGCGGGCGCCGATCTGGATCACGTCCGCCGCCTCCTCCACCGCCGACGCGTACTCCGTGTCCATCAGCTCGGTGACGATGCCGACGCCGGTCTTGTCGCGCACCTTCGCCAGCAGCTTGAGCCCTTCGAGGCCCATCCCCTGGAAGGCGTAGGGGCTGGTGCGCGGCTTGAACGCCCCGGCGCGGAGGAGCTTCACGCCCTTCGAGACGAGGAACTCGGCGGTGCGCATCACGAGCGCCTCGCTCTCGCACGAGCACGGCCCGGCGACGACGGTGAACGTGGTCGGCCCGACCTCCGCTCCGGCGATCGTGAGGCGGGTGTCGTCCTTCTTCATCTCGCGGCTGGCGAGCTTGAACGGCTTGGTGACGCGGATGGCCTGGTCGACGCCGTCGAGCCCCTCGAACAGGGCGGGGTCCACGGCGGCGGTGTTGCCGGTCATGCCGATGGCGGTGCGGGTGGCCCCGGGGAGGACGTGCGGCGCCAGCCCCTGCGCCGTGATGACGGCGACGACGCGGTCGATCTGCGGTGCGGTGGCGTCCGGCTGCATGACGACGAGCATCTTCTTCTCCAGGAGTCTGCGCGAGTCGTTGGGAGTAGTTGGGAGTGGAGGAGTAAGCCGGGGTTCGACTCCTCGACTCCCGCAGACTCCCGACG
>DASPHQ010000438.1:0-8822 GCA_035629595.1 Urbifossiella sp.
TGTTCAGCGCCCCGGCCCGCCACCGGTCCGGCCGGCCGGCGCACTCGGACAGGAGCATCGTGTTCGACGCCCCGTCGCGGATCTCGGGGATGCTGTACATCCGGTCGGTGTTGGCGTTCACGACCTGAAGAACGCCGTCCCGCACGACGGCGGTGTCCACCAGATTCGCGCCTTCGAGGTCAGCGCTGTAGGCGTTGTTCGGGGCGTAGTCGCCGGACGCGATGTTGATGGTCCGGGTTCCGCCGCCGGCCCCGGTCGGGATCGAGACTGATCGCGAGAACACCCGCATCCCGCCCGGTGCCGACGGGCACGACATCGCCTTGAGTTGGGCGCTGCGAACGGCGTCGTTCGGGGCCGCGGCCCAGTCCTCGTTCAGGTTGTACTGCTGGAACAGCGGCCCCTGCTCGATGTGCGGCAGGAGGAACACCGACCACGCGTGCCGGACGCCGTTCCGGGTGATCCCCATCTTCGTGAAGATCGGGCCGACGGTGCCGGTGTTCGGCGCCCGCATCGCGCCCGCCGGGAAGTGCCCGACGGTGGCCTGGTAGTTGTGCAGCCCCAGGCCGAGCTGCTTCATGTTGTTCTGGCACGCGCTCCGCGCGGCGGCCTCGCGGACCTTCTGGACGGCCGGCAGGAGGAGGCCGATCAGGATGGCGATGATGGCAATCACCACCAGCAGCTCGATCAGCGTGAACGCCCGGGTCGGGCGCGGGGTTCGGGTCACGGTCTACACCTCTCGCGTATGGATGCCGGGGGCGACGACCGGGCGGGTTAGAAGTCGGCGTTGATGACCTGGCCGTCGTTGATGAGGCAGGTGCGCATCCAGTTCGTGGCGTCGGTCGTGTAGCGCATCGTCCGCACAGACCCGTCCGCCAGCACGGCGTTCAACACCCCGGTATGCGAGCTGCCGAACCGGACCGACCAGAACGTCCCGCCCCCCGCGGGCGGGTGCTTGTCGTCCGGTTCCGGCACGGCCTCGCCGAAACGCTGGTGGTCCTGGTCCCAGCCCGAGTTGTTCCACACCTCGTTGTCGCCGCCGGCGGACCCGAGTACCGAGTGGTGGAGCTGCTTCTCGGCGACCATGACCGTGTTCGACGTGCCGTCGGTGATGTCCGTCAGCGTCCGCCGCTGTTCGACCGGGGCCGTCGCCGACATGGTCGTTCCCGGGGCGCGCCACTGGCGAACGAACACGCCGTCGGTGCCGTTGTTCGCCATGTCCCGGCCGCCGTTCCCAGCGTAGTCGGCGCGACCTCCGTTCGAGTAGAGCACCGCCTGCCGACGGGAGGGGCAGTAGTAGGTTTTGATCGCCGTCTGGGCCACGCTCCCGACCCCCGTGTCGATCGGGTTGTTGAACACGTTGCCCTGCTCGATGTACGGGGTGACGTGGAACAGCCACGTCCAGCCGACCCGCGACGTTGCGTTGCAACAGTTCTGATTCGGACCGTCCGAGCCGGCCGCCGGGAACTGGCGAAGCCCGTCGTGGTGGGCGTGGAGGCCGAGGCCGATCTGCTTCAGGTTGTTCTGACAGGTGCTGCGGGCGGCGGCCTCACGGACCTTCTGCACGGCCGGCAGGAGAAGTCCGATCAGGATGGCGATAATCGCAATGACGACCAGCAGTTCGATCAGCGTGAAGCCACCGCGTTTCGTCCGACGCATTTGCGTCCCTCAGCAGGTCGGGGCAGCCGGGGGCGTCTCGGCAACTGAGTGATAGCCGCGCCGCCGCTGGTGTAGAAGGTGGGCAACAACCCTTTCAACGAAGCTTCACGCGGCCGTCACAAATAGCGGCGACGGTGGCCGGAAACTGACCCGAACCGCGGAGTGGCGACGCGAACGTGGGCGGTTGCGAACGCAATCCCGTGTCCGCATAATGCCACTATCCCCCGCCCACCAGGACGACCGGACGGGTTCCGGGCGGTCGTTCGATCCCCGGCCGCCAGGACGGCGGCTTGCATACCTCAGACCGCCCACCCGCGCGGCCCCGCGGCGCGCCCGCGGGAAGGACCGCTCGCATGGAACCCGAACTCGCTGCCGCGCTGGCCGCCGGGGCGGCCGTCGCCGGCGCCGCACTCACGTACTTCGTCGTCCGCACGTTCGGCCGCGGCCCGTCGACGTCGGTGATCGAAGCCGCCCGGTTGCAGGAGGAAACCCGGGTGGCCGAAGGCCGGGCGCGAGACATCATCGAACAGGGACGGCAGGACGCGGACCGGATCGTGCGCGAGGCGGAAGCGCGGGGGCGCGAGGAGGCCGGCCGCCGCCGCGACGAATTGACCCGCGAGTTGGACGCGGCCCGCGCCGAGGTCCGCGAATTGGAGCGCCGTGCCGAGAAGCGCGAGGACGCCGCCGAGCAGAAGGCCCGCGACGTGGCCCGCAAGGAGCGCCAGCTGGAATCGGTGCAGAAGAAGCTCGCCGAGCGCAAAGAGCGGCTCGCGGACCGGGCGAAGCGGCTCGACGAGGCCGCCGCCGAGCAGACCAGGACGCTCCAGGAGCTGAGCGGCTTGACCCGCGAGACGGCCGAGCGGATGCTGCTCGAGCGGCTCGACCGCGAACTCGCCGACGAGGCCGCCACCCGCATCCGCCAGCACGACGAGCGCATCCGCCAGCACGCCGAGGCGAAGGCCCGCGAGGTTCTCGCCACGGCCATCCAGCGCTTCGCCGCGGACCACACCGCCGACACGACCGTGAGCACGGTGGACATCCCGTCGGACGACATGAAGGGCCGCATCATCGGCCGCGAGGGGCGGAACATCCGGGCCTTCGAGAAGGCGACCGGTGTCGACGTGATCGTGGACGACACGCCGGGCGTGGTCATCGTGTCGGCCTTCGACAACGTCCGCCGCGAGACGGCCCGGCTCGCCCTGGCGAAGCTCATCGCCGACGGCCGCATCCACCCGACGCGGATCGAGGAGGTGGTGCTCGAAACGCAGGCCGAAATGGAGAAGCACGTCACCGAGGCCGGCCGGCAGGCGGTGATTGAAGCGGACATCCCCGAGCCGCACGAGAAGCTGCTACACCTGCTCGGCCGCCTCAAGTTCCGCACGAGCTACAGCCAGAACGTCCTCCTGCACTCGCTGGAGGTCGCCCACCTGTGTGGCCTGATGGCCGGCGAACTGGGTCTGAACCCACAGCTCGCCCGCCGCTGCGGGCTGCTGCACGACGTGGGGAAGGCGGCCGACCACGAGATGGAGGGCGGTCACCCGAAGGTCGGCGCCGAGCTCGCCCGCCGCTACGGCGAGACGAGCCCGGAGGTGCTCCACGCCATCGTCGGCCACCACGACGACGTGACGGTGGACCACATCTACACGGTGCTGGTGGCTGCCGCGGACGCGATCAGCGCCAGCCGCCCGGGCGCGCGGCGGGAGTCGCTGGAGAAGTACGTGAAGCGGCTGGAGAACCTGGAAGCCGTAGCGATGGGGTTTCCCGCGGTCGAGCACGCCTACGCGATCCAGGCCGGGCGGGAGCTGCGAGTCATCGCCAACGCGGGTCAGACGACCGACGCCGAGGCGGTGCGACTGGCGCGCGAGATCGCCCGCGCCATCGAGCAGCAGTTGGACTATCCCGGCGAGATTCGCGTGACCGTGATCCGCGAGACGCGGGCGGTCGAGGTGGCGAAGTAGGCCGCAGCCTAATATCAAATCGGTGTTGCGGTTCGGCTGATTCGACTCCGCGATGTCGCTCTCACATTGATTCCTCCAGTTGACTCAATGCTTCTGGGACTGGGTCCCCCCCTCCACTGGAAACAAGAATCCCGGGGCGAGCGTCCGCCGGCTCACCCCTTGTCGAACAGGGCGGCGACGAAGGCGTCCGCGTCGAACGGCTCTAGGTCGTCGAGCCCCTCGCCGACGCCGACGTACTTCACCGGCAGGCCGAGCTTCTGCTTGATGGCGAACACCGCCCCGCCCTTCGCGGAGCCGTCGAGCTTCGACAGGATGATGCCGGTGCACTTCACCGACTTCGAGAATTGCTCGGCCTGCACCACCGCGTTCTGGCCGTTCGAGGCGTCGAGCACAAGCAGCACCTCGTGCGGGGCGCCGGCCACCTGCCGGCTCACGACGGTGTGGATCTTCTCCAGCTCTTTCATCAGGTGGAGTTGCGTGTGGAGTCGGCCGGCGGTGTCGACGACGAGGACGTCGTACCCGCGGGCCTTCGCCGCCTCGCAGGCGTCGTGCGCGACAGCCGCCGGCTGCACGTTTTGCCCCTGCTTGATGATGTCGCAACCGATGCGGCCGGCCCACACCGTGAGCTGTTCGACGGCGGCGGCGCGGAACGTGTCGCACGCCGCCACGGCCACGGTCTTGCCGTCCTTCTTGAGCCGGTTGGCGAGCTTGGCGATCGACGTGGTCTTCCCCGAGCCGTTGACGCCGGCGACCATCACGATCGTCGGGCCGCTCGCGGCATAAGCGAGGCCGGGAGTCTCGGCGGCGAGGAGGTCGCGGAGTTGTTTGCGGACGAACGCCTGCACCTCGTCGCCGACTTCCTTGTCGCGGAAACCCTGACGGACGCGGTCCACGATCGTCGCGGTCGCCTGCGTGCCGAGGTCGGCGCGGTAGAGCTGCTTTTCGAGTTCGTCCAGGAAGGACTGATCGACCTTCCCCTTGCGGCGGAGCACGTCGAGGACGCCGCCGAACACGCCGGCCGTCTTCGCCAGCCCGCGCTTGAACCAGCCGAAAACCATGTCGCCCCCCGTTGCGGCCGCGTGCCAGCCGGTATTCTACGGCCGCGCGGCGGGACCGCAGCCCCCGTTGACCCGCCCGGTCGGTCGGCCTATCATCCACCCTTACCGCCGGTCGTAGCACCTGGATCGGTTGTACGACCCGCCCCGCGGAACGGAGCCCGGCATGAGTACCGAGACGCCGACGACCCCGTCGACCACCGACGCGCCCTCGCCCCGGACGGCCGTCCGGGCCACGTGGACGAAGTTCAAGCGCGGCGAACTCGTCTCGTACCGCGTCATGGCGGTGATGCTGATCTTCCTCGCCGGGCTCGGGTTCTTCTGGTTCATCACCATCCAGAACGAGGTGGGGGACTCGAAGAAGTGGCTCGACCTCGAAATGGCGTCCTCGCCCGACGCCCTCGAGGCGATCATCAACGAGCCGGCGTACCGCGAAAGCGTCCCGGCCCAGCTCGCCGAGTTTCACCTCGCCCGCATCCGCCTCGCCCCGGAAGGGATCGACCAGCTCGTCACCGGCGACCCGCAGGTGCGTCAGCGGGCGCTCGCGGCGATCGAGCTGGCGAAGGACACATTCACGAAGATGGCACCCGAGCTGAAGGACTCGCCGGTCCTCCAGGCCGAGTGCTACCTGGGCCTGGCGAAGGCCGAACTCGCCCTCCTGGGGATCAACAAGGAGGGGCGGATCGGCGAATTCCGCGGCGACCCGCTGACCGCGGCCGGGTGGCTCGACAGGCTCGCGGAGGTGGCCGACGGGACGTCGTGGGGCGACGACGCCAAGAAGATCGCGGCCGACCTGCGGAGCCCGGACGTTCAGCTGGGGCGGAAGATCCGCGACACGCAGACGACCCTTTACAACATGAACTTCTTCCCGTCGCGGCCGGGAGGGATGCAGTTCGGCCCCGGCGGCGGCATGCCGTTCGGCCAGGGTGGGATGCCGTTCGGGCCGGGTCCGAATCCGTTCGGCCAGATGGGCAGCCCGATCCCGGGCTTCCCGGGGGGCGGTCCAGTCGGCCCGCTGCCGCCGGGGCACCCGCCGATCGGCCCGTGAGCCGGTTCGCCGGCGGCGATTACTCATGGCGGGGGGCTTCGGCCCCCCGCGTCGCGTTCCCGGGCCATCTCATGTCCAGCGCCGCGGACGACGACGACCTGTTCGACCCGACCCCCGTCGAGCCGGTGCCGGCGCGGACGCGCGAGCCGCTGGACATGGTCGCGCAGATCAAGCAGGAGGGAATGCGGCTCGACCTGTACCTCCACATCCACATGCAGGCGTACAGCCGGTCGGAGATTCAGAAGGCGATCGAGGCCGGCGGAGTGACGGTGAACGGCCGGCCGACCAAGCCGAGCTACAAGGTGCGGAAGCTCGACCGCCTCCACGTCGAGATGCCGGCCCCGGCCCACGACCTCCCCGAGCCCGAGGACATCCCGCTCGACATCCTGTACCAGGACGAGTTCTTGGCGGTCGTCAACAAGCCGGCCGACATGGTGGTCCACCCGGCGAAGGGGAACTGGTCCGGCACGCTGGTGAACGCCCTCCAGTTCCACTTCCGCGAGCACCTGAGCCGGGAGAACGGCGCCTTCCGCGCCGGCATCGTCCACCGACTCGACAAGGACACGAGCGGCGTGATCCTGATCGCCAAGGACGACCAGACGCACCGCGAGTGCTCGAACCAGTTCGAGACGCGGAAGGTGTTCAAGGAGTACGTGGCCCTCACGGCCGGCGAGCTGGAGCGCGACACCGACTACATCGAGGCGCGGATCAAGCACCACCCGCACGACCGCGAGAAGATGGCCGCGACGCTCGACCCCACCGACCCCGACGCGAAGGACGCCCTGAGCTACTACGAGGTGCTGGAGCGGTTCCGCGGCTTCACCCTCGTGCGGGTGCAGCCGCGGACGGGGCGGACGCACCAGATTCGCGTCCACCTGGCACACGTCGGCTGCCCGGTGCTCGCCGACAAGCACTACAGCGGCCGCGACCGGTTCCAGCTTTCGGACCTAGTGCCGGGCACGGCGAAGGACCGGGACGAGGTGCTCATCGGACGGCAGGCGTTGCACGCATTCCGACTCCGCTTCCGCCACCCGCGGACGGGGAACTGGCTGGAGGTGGAGGCACCACTGGCCCCGGACATCCGCCGCACCCTCGACCTTCTGCGCGTCCACCGACCCGGCAAATCGTAACCGGTCAGACACTCCGGAAGCGTGCCCCGCGGCCGACGCGCCCCGGCGACACGAACACCTCCGCCCCACAGCCGCAGCGGCGCGCGAGCGCCGCCAGCGACGGATGACTCGGGACCGGCGCGAGGGCGGCGTCGAGGTGCGGGAGGAGGTGCTCCGAGCGGATGTGCGCAAGCCGACGTGTCGCGCCAGTGGCGTCTGCGTCGGCGAGCAGCTTTCCCCGGACGACCACGCCGCGGGCACAGACGAGCACCCAATCGTTGACGTCCTCCACGTCCTGCGGGCGGTGGTAGAGGAGCAGGTCCGGGTGTTCGCGGAGCAGCCGGCCGGCGTGCGTCGGGGCGACGCGGGCGAGCTCGAATACGGTCCCCGTGTCGGGAACCGCGTCCCACGGGCGCGGCGCGGGGAACGCCCAGACGACGTACTGGACGCCGAGCCGCGACAGGGGCACGCCACCCGTCAGGTCGTGGAGGTACGGGCACGTCGCCCACAGGTCGGCGAGCACCCGCGGGGTGAACCCGGCCGCGAACGCGCCTTCGAGAGCCAGTACGCGGAGCCGAGCCGCATCGGCCGGCGACGGGCTGGAGGAGTGAAACATCTCGGCGACGTGTTCGGCGAAGGCGATCCCTTCGGACCCGTCGAACCCGGCCGAGAGAAGCCGGCCGAGCGCTCCCACCCGATCGACCCCGAGCCGAACCGCGTCGTCCGTTTGAAGGAATCGCGCGGCGGCCCGCGTGCCCGGATTGCTCGACGCCTTCACTTCGACGGTCATCACCGCGGCCCGGCCGTCGGCGTCACCTTGGCCGACACTGGCGCGACACAACCTCGTCAGGAATCGGTCCCGCGGGTCACCCGCCTTCAGCCGCGGGACCAGATCGGACCACGCCCGGTCGACCGCCCGGCCGTTCGCCGGAGGCAACGGCCCGCGGAGCAGCCGACCGGCGAAGTAGGTCGTGCCGGCGAGCATGGCTGCCACGGCAGCCGGCAGCTTCAGCACGACGGCCGCGGCGAGCAGCGCCCCCGCGGCCACGACACCCGCCGACCGCGGCCCGACCGCCCGTCGGCCGTCGAGCCCGGACCGGAGCACCCCGAACGGGGTCGTGATGGAACACGTTCGCAGCCCGTCCGGCCCGCGGACTTCGACGACGAACCCGTCGCCGCTCAACCGCCCGCGGCCGAGTCCGAGCGGCGGCGGAAGCGGTTCGACTGACGGCGGAACTTCCGCGAGGCAGCGCGGGCACAGCCCATTCCCCCGGCCCGCGGCATCTTGCAGCAGTGGCGCCACGTCATCGGCGGGCGGCCGACTCCGCGCCGCCCAGGCGCGAAGGTCCGACGGCGGCGAAAGGGTTGCGGCTTCGTCGAGGAGCGTCGTGTCCCGCCCGGCCGCGTACCGCTTCCGCAGCCGCTTCGCCAGCTTCTCGGGCCGGCGGGCGCGGCCGCGGTCGAGCACCAGCCCGTGCGCGTCGAACAGGTGGCGTGCCATCGCCGCGAGGCCGAAGCGGGCCGGACAGCGCGGACACGACAGCCGCAAGCGCCGCTCGCGCCGCTCGATCAGCGCGTCGAGCGCCTTCGACCGACGCATCCGCACCTGCACGGCTCGAAGTCGGGCCAGTGCTTCGAGTGGGGACAGTCCCGCGGTCAGTGCCGCGACGATGCCGTTGAGAGTTTCTCGGGATGAGCGCGCCGAGTGCAGGGCGCGGGCGGCCGCGCGGACGCGCAAGTCATCGGGAATGTCGTTGGATTCCAGGGCGCTGGGGACTCGGCTCAGCACCGCTTCCGGTAGCCGAACCCGGAGGAGGGAGAGCCATTCGAGGAACACCCGCCGGCCGCGACCGCCGGCGGTGAGGAGCCGGTCGGCCACGGCGGCCACCGCGTCCGGCGTGCGCGTCACCACGGCCAGGTCGGCGACGAAGCCGGCGTGCGCGACCGGGTCGGCGTCGGCGAGGGCGGCGTCGGTCAGCTCGCCGAGCTTCACCCG
>DASPHQ010000439.1:0-2100 GCA_035629595.1 Urbifossiella sp.
CTTGCGGCGTTGCACCGCGGTGCAACGCCGCAAGCGGCAACTCAGGGGTAAAGCTTACCCGGTAGCTTTTGCAACCGCGTGACACCTTTTTGCAAGACCACCCCCCGCCGCACCCGCGCCGCACTCCCGTCACTTTTTTCTTCCCCCGCCCCCGTCGGCACTTACGTCGACACCACCTCCACCCTTAACCCGCGCGGCACGGGCACTGCTTTGTCATCTCCCGTCGAACCGGTTCTCCCCCAGAACGGCCGACGGGTCGAGCGGGTTCCCAGCCGCACGACCAACCCGAGCCGAAACCCCCCGACGCCCTCCCCCAACCTACGGGCGTCCCCTTCGGATCGGTGGACTTCCTTCCCCCTGCGAGCCGACCGGCCCCCCAGCCGGTCGGCTCGCCGCATTTCCGGGCCTTCGGGAGTCTGCGGGAGTCGTTGGGAGTCTGCGGGAGTGGAGGAGTCCGAGTCAGGGTCTTACTCCTCAACTCCCGCAGACTCCCAACGACTCCCGCAGACTCGCTGATTCCGCCGGTCGCGCACGCCCCGCGGGTCGTATAATTCGCGGAGCCCCACAGCGACCGCACCGCCCGAGCCGCCATGCACGCCAACGCGCCGCTGTTCGTCACGCCGTCCGGCCCGGTGCAGATCCCCGAGTCGCCGTTCCCCGGCGCCGAGATCGCCGACCTGCTGCGGCAGTCGATCGACCTCCAGCGCGAGCAGGTTCAGCTGCTCAAGGCGCAACAAGCCGCGAACGACAACGTCGGCCGCTGCCGGGCGTTCCTGGCGAAGTGGGCCGAAGAATTCCCCGACGTCGGCCCGGCGTGCAAGCAGTCGATGCCGGCGCTGGAGCGGGCCTACCTGTCGCTGCTGTCCGACCTGACGGACAAGGTGAAGGAGCTCGGCGACGACCTGGCCGACGACTTCGTGCTGTCCGACTTCCTGGACCGGTACGGCATCAAGGTGAACCAGCTCGGCGGGATCATCAACCAGCTCGGTCCCATTGCCGATGCGACACCCGCCGAAACGCAGTGAGGGGTGAGGAGAGGGGAGTGAGGAGCCGATCGTCCCGCTCCGCTCCGGTCTCCTCACTCCCCACTCCTTACTCCCCACTCCAGAGCTGATGGACCCCACCCCCGCCGACCTGAGCCGCCTCCGCGAGCTGTACGCCGCCGGGATGTACCGGCAGGCGCACGACGCGGCGGCCGCGGTCGGCCCGGTGCGCGGGTGGCAGGGCACGTCGGCGCGGCTCATCGGCGGCCGCCTCGCCATCCAGCTCGGCGCCCCGGACCTCGGCCGCAAGCTCCACCTCGCCGCGTACCGCTCCACCCCCGGCTACCCGGAGGCGGTGTACTACCACGCCCGCTACCGCCTCGACGCCTTCGGCCCGCTCGCCGCGTGGCGGTTCATGCGCGGCCACATGGACTGGTCCGACGCGCCCCCCGAGCTCCACGCCGACTGGCTGGCGCTGGCCGGCTTCACGGCGGCGCGGCTGAAGGACTTCGACCGCGCCGAGCGCTGGTTCAACCGCGCCGAGACGGTGACGCCGGACCGCCCGTGGCCGGCGGTCGAGCGCGCCGGCGCCTACGACCTCGCCGACCGCCCGGCCGACGCGCTGGCGGCGGCCCGCCGGTCGCTCGAACTGTCGCCGTGGTTCCGGCCCGGGGTGCAAGCGGTCGGGCACGTCCTCATCAAGGCCGGCCGCGACGCCGAGGCGCTGGAGTTCCTCACGGAAGCGGCGACGCACCTGGAAAGCGGCCTGGTGGTGGCGCAGCTGGCGGCACTGCAAACGGACCTGGGCCACCACGCGGACGCGGCGCGGTCGCTGGAGCGGTACGCCGAGCTGTCGCCGCTGATGGAACCGGACGTGGCGAAGTGGCTGGCGGCCCGGCGGGCGGAGGCGGCGTACCTGTTGGGGGACACCGCCGCGGCCGCGGCGCACGCGCGGGCGGTGGGCGAGAAGGTGTTCACGGGGTTCGCGGAGCGGTTGGAGGTGAACGCCGCGGGCGGTACCACGGGCGCCACCCGGGGCGTTGCCCCGGGCTATGCTGTCCCACCCCTTCGGGGTGAAGAGGGAGCCGACAGTCTTCAGGCCGAAGGCCTGGGACAG
>DASPHQ010000440.1:0-2015 GCA_035629595.1 Urbifossiella sp.
TTGCCGCCGGGCAAGACCCCCACCCCGCCCCGGGTGCTCCGGTGACCGCGACACGACAACGCCAACCTTGACCGCCTCGGTGTCGGTGGCAGGCTCCACGCACGCTCCTCGGCTTTGATACGCTTTAGCCGCCTGATACGGAATTCGACCTCCTGATACGGAATTCAGGTCAAGGCGCACCTCCCCGAAAACCTTCCCGACACCCCCCGCGCTGCCCGCCGGGAGACTCTCCCGCAGGCGATCAGGTCTGATGCCGCGCGAACGAGAATCGCGACTCCGCTGTCCGTTCCCTTGCGCGTGGGTCGGGTTTGCGCTGCATATAATTGAGGTGGACGGTGGGCAACACAACCCGTCAGAATCCCACCCCGGCCCGCCTGTCGGCGCCCGCGCATTCGGCACATTCGGATGAGACGACTAGTGCCTCACCGCAGGAGTTCTTCGGCGTAATCAATACGGTAGGCTCCACAGGAGGTGGGGCCATGCGGAAGAAGCATTTTGTGAGCTTGACGGTCGGCCAGCGGGCGAAGCTGGAAGCCCGGTTCGCCGGGCCACTCACCCTGCGGCAGCGGAACCGGGTCCAAATTCTCCTCCGGGCCGACGCCGGCGAGACCGACGCCGACATCGCCGACGACCTGGGCATCACCCCACACACGGCGGCCAACGTCCGCAAGCGGTTCGCGGCCGACGGGCTCGAAGCCGCCCTGACGGAGAAGCCGCGGTCCGGCGGCCCGAGCAAGCTCGACGGCAAGGCCGAGGCGGTCGTCGTCGCCCTGGCCTGCTCGCCGACGCCCGAAGGCCGGACCACCTGGACCGCCAAGCTGCTGGCGAGCAAGCTCGTCGAGTTGCACGTCGTCGCGGCGGTGTCCGAGGACACCATCCTCCGCGTCCTCAAAAAAGCGACCTCAAGCCGTGGCAGAAGAAGAGCTGGTGCCTGCCGAAGGGGGTAGGCGGTGAGTTCGTGTACCGCATGGAGGACGTGCTCGAGCTGTACGCCGAGCCCTACGACCCACGCCGGCCGGTCGTGTGCTTCGACGAGGCGGGCAAGGAACTCCGGGGCCACGCCGCCGAGCCCGTGCCGGCCGCCCCGGGCCGCCCGGCGAGGGAGGACTACGAGTACACCCGGCACGGGACGGCCAACCTCTTCGTGGTCGTCGAGCCGCTCGCCGGGCAGCGGCGGGTGACCGTGACGGAGCGGCGGACGATCCCGGACTTCGCCGCCCAGATGAAGGTGCTGTGCGACGAGCTGTACCCGGACGCGGACGTGATCCGGGTGGTGCTGGACAACCTGAACACCCACGCCTACGGGTCGCTGTTCGCCGCCTTCCCGCCCGACGAGGCGTGGCGGCTGCGGCGGAAGCTGGAGTTCCACTTCACGCCCAAACACGCCAGTTGGCTGAACATGGCCGAGTGCGAGCTGAGCGTCCTGGCCGGGCAGTGCCTGGGCCGGCGGATCGAGAGCCGGGAGACGCTGGCGGCCGAGGTCGCCGAGTGGCAGGCGGCCCGGAACGCCGCCGGGGCCAAGATCGACTGGGCCTTCCGGGTGGCCGACGCCCGGACGAAACTCGACCACCTCTACCCGAAGGAACTCCTGCGGTGAGGCACTAGTGGGTCACTTGCCTCGAACGTGGCCATAATCTTCGCGACGTCTACCCTGGATGTCGCCCGCACCAGGAGTAGCCATGTCCCGCCGTCGGAAGGATCCGCTCCGCTCGCTGACCGACGATGCGCGCCGGGAGTTGACCCACCTGAGCCGCTCGCGCATCGCCCCAGCGACGCGCGTCGCCCGCGCCGTCATGCTGTCGGCCGTCGCCGGTGGTTCCGACTACCAGCCGGCGGCCCGCGCGGCCGGGCGCAAGAGCGGTGACGCCGTCTCCCACCTGGTCGCCCGGTTCGACCGCGAAGGGTTGGCGGCACTCGACCCGCGCCACGGCGGGGGGCACGAGCTGACCGACGACACCGCCGCAGGAGGCCGGATCCTGCGCGAGGCCGCCCGCACCCCGGCCCCGGAGACCGAC
>DASPHQ010000441.1:0-7313 GCA_035629595.1 Urbifossiella sp.
CGCCGCCACCTCCGACGTGGTCGAGTTCTGCGGCCGCCGGACGTTCGAGCAGTTCAAGCACGACACCGGCGGGCTCAACGAGCTGGACGCGTACCGGCAGCTCACCGCCCGCGCCGCCCAGAACGGCTACCGGGTCAACAAGGTGGTGTACCGCGGCTACGCCGCCCCCGACCGCCTCCAGGCGATGCACGACCAGGCGATCGAGTCGCGGACGCGGCTGCAACTGGAGCGCGCGACCGAGGAGCAGGCGCAGACGCTCGAGGACTTCAAGCTGAACGCCCAGATGAACCGGGCGACGCGGCGGCGGACGGAGCAGACGGCCGAGGTCGAGGCCGAGATCGAGTTGGGGCGGAAGCGGCAGGAGGCGGAACTGCGGCAGAAGGAGGCCGAGCGAACGGCCGTGCGCGAGCAGCGCCGCCGCGACGCGGAAACGGAACTCGAAGTGCGTCGGGCGTCGGAGGAACGTCAGCGGCAGCATCTCGGGGCGCTGCGCGAGATGGGCGTGGACCTGACGGCGTACCTGACGCAGGGTCGGGCCGACCGCGTCATCGAGCTGCGCGGCAAGGGCGCGACGCCGCACCTGCACCTGGACCGCGACGCGGGAAGAAACGGGGAGTGATACCAAACCCGGTTGATCCGTATCCGTCCCGGGGCGTTGCCCCGGGCTATGCTGTCCCAGCCCTTCGGGCTGAAGAGGGGCCGCTGGTTTCAGGCCAACGGCCTGGGACAGCATAGCCCGGGGCAACCAACCTATTGCAAACGTGGGAGGGGGTTGTCTCTAAACGACTTAGGGAATCAGGGGATAGGTGCCGCGGGCGGATCGTCCGACTTGGGTCGATCTAAAACCCGCCTGACAGGCCCAAACCTCAGCGATTCCGTGAGCAAAGAGAACTATCCTCCACCACGTTTGCAATTCGTTGAACGCCCCGGGACGGGCTCGGATAGGGATCAACCGGACATGGTATGAGACCGGATTGGGTTGATCCGTAGCGGCTGGTCGCAAGTTCTTTCCGGGCAACGACTCGGGTCGTAACAGGCACGGCGGCATCGTTCCAATAGTGATTCCTCCAGTTGACTCAATGCTTCTGGGACTGGGTCCCCCCTTCTGCTGGAACCAAGAATCCTGGTCCGAACGATCCGGGCCGGGACGTATAACCGATACCTCCCGGACTATCGGACCGGCGCTCTGGGGATTCTGGGCAAGCCGGGTTGTGCCGTCCGCACCGGTCGCTAGAGTCGAAGTGATGGGGGCGGCCGCCCCCGCACCCGGAGACACCTCATGCGACGCGCCCTGTTCGCCGCCGTCCTGGCCGTGGCCGCTTCCGCCGCCCCCGCGCGGGCCTGGCCGGCCAGCACGACCGCCACGTTCCCGCTCCTCACCCCGAGCGGCCCGTACACCAACACGTACTACTACGGCTGGGCCTACGGCTGGTTCTCGTACTACAACTACGCCCACGGCCCGTACGCGAACTGGTGGTACAACGGCGGCTTCGCCACCTACGGTTACGGCTGGCCGGCCCGAGGGTACGCCGACCCGTTCGCCGGCACCGCCCCCGCCACGCTCGTCGTCACGCTGCCGGAGGGCGCCGCGCTGACGTTCAACGGCGTGTCGTCCCCGGCCGCCGGCGCCGTGCGGACGTACTCCGTGCCGGCGCTGAGCTACGGCCAGGACTACGGCTACGACCTCGTCGCCGAGGTGACGGCGAACGGGAAGCCGGCGAGGGCCGCGGCGCGGGTGGTGCTGCGGGCCGGCGAGACGGCCCGGGTGACGCTCGAGCCGCAGTAGCGGACACCCGGGCGGAAGGCCCGGGGACGGCCGTCCCCGGGCCCTTCTGGACGTAACCATGCGGCTCGACCTGGCGTCCGTCCCGCAGCTCGCCCGGAACCTGAGCCGGGTCGTCGAGATCGTCCGCACGCTCACGAAGTATGGCCTCGCCGGGGCGGTGGTGCGGCTCGACCCCGGGTTCGTCCGCCGGTGGGCCGCGCGGACCGAGATCGTCCGCCTGTCGCAGATGTCGTTCGAAGCCCGGGTGCGGCTCGTCCTCACCGACCTCGGCACCACGTTCATCAAGTTCGGGCAGGTCCTCAGCACCCGCCGCGACGTGGTCGGCGCCGCCCTCGCCGACGAACTCGCCGAGCTGCAGGGGAACGTCCCCGCCGACCCGTTCGAGACCACCCGCGACCTCGTCGAGAAGGAACTCGGCCGGCCGGTGCCCGAAGTGTTCCCGCACTTCGACCCGGTGCCGCTGGCGTCGGCGTCGATCGGGCAGGTGCACCGCGCCACCCTCCACGACGGCCGCGAGGTCGTGGTGAAGGTGCAGCACCCGGGCATCGTCCGCCGCGTCGAGAACGACCTGTCGATCCTGGCCGAGCTGGCCGAGCTGGCCGAGCGGTTCCTGCCCGACCTGCGCGCCTTCCGGCCGGTCGCGGTCGTGGCCGAGTTCCGCCGGGTGCTGCTGCGCGAGCTCGACTTCCGCCGCGAGCTGCGGAACCTGCAGCTGTTCCGCGCGGCGTTCGCGGCCGACGACGGGGTGGCGGTGCCGGAGCCCTACGCGGCGTTCTCGACGAGCCGGGTTCTCACGATGGAGTATCTGGCCGGCGTGCCGTTCACCCGGCTCGACAAGGTGAAGGCGGCCGGCGGCGACCTCGACGACCTGGCCGCGCGCGGGGCGCACGTGTTCCTGGCGATGATCTTCCGCGACGGCATCTTTCACGCCGACCCGCACCCGGGGAACCTCCTCTACATTCCCGCCACGCCCGAGCACCCGCGCGGCCGGATCGGGCTGCTGGACGTGGGGATGGTCGGCCGCGTGGACGCCAGGCTGCGCGACCGGATCGAGCGCGGGGTGACCGCGGCCGTGAGTCGGGACGCGGCGGCGCTGACGGACCTGATCGTGCAGGTGGCCGACGTGCCGCCGAAGCTCGACACCGACGCCCTGGAGTGCGAGGTGGCGGAGCAGCTGGGGTACTACTGGGGGATGCCGCTGGACCAGTTCCAGCTCGGCACCGCGCTGAACGACCTGGCCGACGCGGTCCGCCGGTTCCACGTCCTGCTGCCGGCGCCGCTGGCGATGCTGCTGCGGGTGCTGGTGATCCTCGAAGGGACGGGCCGGCGGCTGTCGCCGAAGTTCAACCTGGTGGGGCTGCTGGAGCCGTACGCGCGCCGGCTGGTGATGAAGAAGCTGTCGCCGCGGCGGATCGTGCGGCAGCTGTTCGCCGACCTGCGCGAGTGGGACGCCCTCCTGCGGAGCCTGCCGCGGGAGGTGATGGGCCTGTTCCGCACCTTGCACAAACAGGAGCTGTCGGTGCAGCTAGTCCACCGGCACCTGGACCCGTCGGTGAACCGGCTGGTGTTCGGGATGATGGTGAGCGCCCTGTTCCTGGGCTCGGCGGTGATGTGGGCGGCGAAGGCGCCGCCGCTCTTGTGGGACCTGCCGGTGTTCGGCATGATCGGGTGCGTGGTGGCGGCGGCGCTGGGGTTCCACCTGTTCCTGGCGATCCAGCACTCGGGGAAACTCAAGGACAAGGACTGACCGCCGCCGCTCGCGGCGTTGCACCGCGGTGCAACGCCGCGAGCGGCGAACCAACTACAATGCCGCTCACCCCCTTCCCCGGAGGCTCTCCCATGTCCGCCGCCACCGCCCGGATGCCGAGACCCGTCGCGCCGAAGGTCGCCGACCAGCAGCTGTTCGTCGGCGGCAAGTGGCAGGCGTCCGCGTCCGGCAAGACGTTCGAGACGGTGAACCCGGCCACCGGCGACGTGATCTGCCGTGTCGCGGAGGGGGACAAGGAGGACATCGACCGCGCGGCGAAGGCCGCCCGCGCCGCCCTCGACGGCCCGTGGGGCCGGATGAACGCCAGCGGCCGCGGCCGGCTCCTGAACAAGCTCGCCGACGCCATCGAGGCCAACCTGGAGGAGCTGGCCGCGCTCGAGACGCTCGACAACGGTAAGCCGATCGCCGACTCGCTCGGGGCCGACCTGCCGCTGACGCTCCAGTGTTACCGCTACTACGCCGGCTGGGCCGACAAGAACCACGGCCTCACCATCCCCGTGGACGGCAACTACTTCTGCTACACCCGCCACGAGCCGGTCGGCGTCGTCGGCCAGATCATCCCGTGGAACTTCCCGCTGCTGATGCAGGCGTGGAAGTGGGGGCCGGCCCTGGCCTGCGGCAACGCCGTGGTGCTCAAGCCCGCCGAGCAGACGCCGCTGACGGCGCTGCGCGTCGCGCAACTCGCGCAGGAGGTCGGTTTCCCGGACGGTGTGATTAACGTCGTACCCGGCTTCGGGCCGACCGCGGGCGCGGCGCTGTCGGGCCACCCGGACGTGGACAAGATCGCGTTCACCGGCGAGACGACGACCGGCAAGATCGTCATGAAGGCCGCCGCGGACAGCAACCTGAAGCGCGTCAGCCTCGAACTCGGCGGCAAGTCGCCGAACGTCGTGTTCGCCGACGCCGACCTCGACGCCGCGGTGGAGGGGGCGTACTTCGGGCTGTTCTTCAACCAGGGGCAGTGCTGCGTGGCCGGCAGCCGGCTGTACGTCGAGGACGCGGTGTACGACGAGTTCGTGAGCAAGATGACGGCCAAGGCGAAGGCCCGCCGCGTCGGCGACCCGTTCGACCCGACGACCGAGCAGGGGCCGCAGGTGAGCCAGGAGCAGATGGACCGCATCCTCGGCTACATCGCCGCCGGCAACGCCGAGGGGGCGCGGCGCCTGTCGGGCGGCGGCCGCGTCGGCGACCGCGGGTACTTCGTGGAACCGACCGTGTTCGCCGACGTACACGATGACATGAAGATCGCCCGGGAGGAGATCTTCGGGCCGGTGATGAGCATCCTGCGGTTCAAGGACGCGGACGAGGTGATCGCCCGTGGCAACAAGAGCTTCTACGGCCTGGCCGCGGCCGTGTGGACGAAGGACGTGAAGAAGGCGATCCGCCTGTCGAACGCGCTGAAGGCCGGGACGGTGTGGGTGAACTGCTACGACGTGTTCGACGCCGCCGCCCCGTTCGGCGGGTTCAAGATGAGCGGCATCGGCCGGGAGCTCGGCGCGTACGCGCTGCAGCTGTACACCGAGGTGAAGACCGTCATTATGGCCACCTGAGCGAACCGCCCGAACTTTCGGATGAAACTTCGGTTGCCTCGGCCGCGGGGTTCGATTAACGTGAGACGCGGCGGCTCACATCATCCTGCCTCGCCCAGGCCGCCGCGCATTCTCTCCTGAGGTCGTCATGCTCTCCCCTCCCGTGCCTCGCGGTCGGCGTGCGTTCACGCTGATCGAGCTCCTCGTCGTCATCGCCATCATCGCCATCCTCATCGGCCTGCTCCTCCCCGCGGTGCAGAAGGTCCGCGAGGCGGCGGCGCGGATCAAGTGCGGCAACAACCTGAAGCAGTGGGCGCTCGCCATGCACGGGTACCACGACACCCGCGGCCAGTTCCCGCTCGGGTCGCTCGGCAACCCGCGGCAGACGTGGGTCATGCACCTGTGGGCGCACGTCGAGCAGACCGCGCTGTCGAGCAAGAACGACCTGAACCAGCACTTTTACCTCACCCCCGGCACCGTCGGCGGCACGATGAACGGCCTGTGCGGGCAGCGCGTATCGCTCTACTACTGCCCGAGCGACAGCGGCGTGGACCTGACCAACGGCACGTACCAGCGGACCCGCGGCAACTACGTCGTGAACTGGGGGAACACGGCCTACGAGGTCACCGGGGCGACCCCGAGGGCGCCGTTCTGGCACCAGGCGAACCTCTACCGGACGCCCGGCGTTACGCGGATGGCGAGCATCACCGACGGCACGTCGAACACGCTGATGCTGTCCGAGTACCTGATGGCCAAGAGCGCCGACGACAACGACTGGCGCGGCGACATCCACAACGACGACGGGGTGTTCCGGTTCAACACGATCCGCACGCCGAACACGACGGTGCAGGACATCGTGGCGTCGGGGTGGTTCCAGGCGACGGGCGACCCGCTGATGCCGGCGGTGGCCGGCGCCCAGCAGCAGAACGCCGCCCGCAGCCGGCACACCGGCGGGGTGAACACGGCCCTGTGCGACGGCACCGTCCGCTTCTACCGCAACGCCGTGGACCTGACCGCCTGGCAGCGGCTCGGCACGATGGACGGCGGGGAGGTCAGCATCAATGACTGACCGCGTCCGCCCGGCCGCCGCCTTCTGGGCCGCCGGGCTCCTGGCCGTACTCGTCGCCGGGTGCTCCGACGGCCCGAAAACGGCGACCATCACTGGCGTTGTGAAGGTCGCCGGCAAGGAGGCCGATAAGGGGGCGATCATCTTCGTCCCCGCCGACGGCAAGGGTCAGCCGGCCGGGGCCGACATCGGCGCCGACGGCCGGTACACCGCGAAGGTTCAGCTCGGCACGATGAAGGTGGAGGTGCGGGTGTCGAAGGTGGCCGGCAAGAAGGCGCTGTACGGCAAGGACGGCCCCACCCGCGACATCTTCGAGGAAGTGCTGCCGCCGCGGTTCAACGAAAAGACCGAGCTGACCTACGACGTGACCGGCGACGCCACCAAAGACTGGGACCTGCCGGCGAAGTAGCCGGTTCGCCGCTTGCGACGATCCTGAGGGCGGGCGACACCGTGCGCGTGGTGGCCTGACGCGGCGGTGGGTCGTCGGTCGGGTGTTCGAGACTCGACCGACGACCCTACGAACCCCAGGAACCCCCGTGCTGACGCCCGACTCCCGCAGCCGCGACTTCCCGTCGCTGGAGGGCCGCGCCTACCTCAACACCGCCGCGGAGGGCGTCCCGCCGCGCGAGGTCGGCGCCGCCCTCGACCGCTACTTCCGCGACAAGGAACTCGGCATGGACGGCCGCGTGCCGCACGCCGCCGAGTGGGACCAACTCCGGGCGCTCGCCGGACACTTCTTCGGCCTCACCGCGGACGAGATCGGCATCTGTTCGTGTTCGTCGGAGGCGTACAACCTCGCGGCGCTGGCGCTGCGGCCGCGGCCCGGCGACGAGGTCGTCGTGAACGACCTCGACTTCCCCGCCGGGGCGACGCCGTGGCTGCAACCGGGGTCCGGTGCGGACGCGAAGGTGTGGCGGAACCGCGGCGGGGCGCTGCGCGTCGACGACTTGGTGCCGCTGCTCGGGCCGCGGACGCGGCTCGTCACCGTGTCGCTGGTCAGTTTCTTCAACGGCTTCACGCTGCGGCTGCCCGAAGTGGTGGACGCCGTGCGGAAGCACTCGCCGGCGCTGCTGGCCGTGGACGTGACGCAGGCGCTCGGCCGCGTGCCCCTCGACCTGACGGGTGCCGACCTGATCGTCAGCAGCACGCACAAGTGGATTCTGG
>DASPHQ010000442.1:0-4587 GCA_035629595.1 Urbifossiella sp.
CGCGAACGGCAACGGCGTCAACGGCCAGCACAAGGCCGTCGCCCACGGCGTCTGACCCGGAGGAAGAGGATTCACCACAGAGACACAGAGAGCACCGAGCAGACACCAAGACGTAGAAGCCGAGATCAATAACTCTCCGCCTTCTCGGCTTGGGTTTGCTCGGTGCTCTCTGTGTCTCTGTGGTGAATCCTGCCTTCTTGCCTACCTACCCACGCTCGCTGCGGTAGGTGGCGTACGAGTTCTCCGTCTCCCACAGCGTGACCTCGACGACCGGGAAGCCCGCCGCGGCGGCCCGCTCGAAGATCAGCCGGGCGATGTTCTCCGCCGTCGGGTTCACGTCCAGCAGCACCAGCGGCTCGCCCTGCCGCTCCAGTTCGGGAACGACCGGGTCGTCGCGGTGCAGCAGCATCCGGTGGTCGAGGGTGTCGTCGATCCACCGGCCGAGGACGCGCTTCATCTCGCCGAAGTCGAGCACCATGCCGAGCGGGTCGAGCTCCGGGGCTTCGAGCGTGACGACGACCTTGCCGTTGTGCCCGTGGAGGTGCCGACACTTGCCGGCGTACCCGAGCAGCCGGTGGCCGTAGCAGAAGTGGATTTCCTTCGTCACCGCGAACATCGGTCGCCTCCGACGGGCGAAGCTCACCCGTTGCACCGGGCGGGCTTTCAGCCCAAACTCGCGTACACCGTTGGGTCCGGCACCCCCGCCGCGCGGAAGCCCGCCCGCCGCTCCCCGCACTTGATGCACGCCCCGCACGGCACCATCCCCACCGGCCGCACGCACGAAAATGTGTGCTCCAGCGGGAAGCCCAGCCCGCGCCGCAGCACGTCCATCTTCGTCAGCCGGGCGTAGGGGCGGAGGATGCGGACGGGCGGCAGGTTCATCCCCCGGGCCACGACCGCGGCGAGGCCGTCGTAGAACGCCGGCGTGGCGTCGGGGAACGGGTTGGTGCCGAGCGGGGCCGTCGCCAGTTCCGGCACCCGGTGGAGGTGACACCACAGCAGCGGCTTGGCGAACAGCAGGACGTTCCGGCCGGGAAGGAAGTCGGCGTCGTGGGCCGCCGTCGCGCCCGGCGTGTCGGTGCCGGTCACGCTCCAGTGGCCGCCGTACAGGTCGGCCGCGGGTTGATCCAGTTCCACCAGCGGCCGCAGCGCCGGCGTCCGCACCGCGGCCAGGAAGCGGTCGAGGTGGACACGCTCCGCGTCCTCCCAGAGCATGCCGACGCGGACGTAGATCGGCACGACCGCGGGGTACGCCCGCGCCGCCTCGGCGAGGAGGACGGCGCTGTCGAGTCCGCCGCTCACCAGGACGGCGAGCGGGGCGTCTGCGGTCGGCGGCGGCCACGCGTCGGGCGGTGTCACACGATGATTCTAGCCGCCCCGGCGACCCTACGGCAGCGCCACGCCCGCCCCGGCCGCCCCGACCCGCCCGCCCTGGCCGGCCGGGCCGTTCATCCCCGGGGGCGGGCCGGCGCCGGTAGGCATCATCGGGCCGCCGCCCTGGCTCCCCCCGCCGACCATCTTCGTCACCATCGACCCGACCGAGTCCATCAGCGTCTGCGTCTCGCACTCGGCGGAGAGCACGAACACGTCGCCGCTCGTGGTCGCCCCGATGCTCGTGAACAGCTCGACGCCGACCTTCTGGTTGCCCACCACCTTTGAGACGAACTGCTTCCAGTACCGCGGTGGGTCGATCGAGGCGTCGTCGCCCTTCGCCAGCGGGCTCTCGCGGAACCGGTCGCGCAGGGCCTTCGCCGCGTCCGAGTCCGAGAACTGCAGCCGGACCTCGAACTTCACGTGCCGCGACCCGACGCTCGCCTTGAACCCGAACGCCTTCGCCGACTTCGACGACTGCGCCATCTGCTTCTGGTAATCGACTTGCCCGGCCATTGCTTCCTTCTCGTCCGGCTCCTTCGGGCGGGTCTTCTCGTTCAGCATGAACATGATCCACGCCGTACCGCGGACCGTCTGCTTGCCGAGGTCGCCGAACCGGGCCGCCGTCGCCGACTCCAGGTCGCCGGCGTTCCCCGAGATCATCTTGTTGAACGTCCCCGGCGAAATCCCCGCGGGACAGAACACCACCAGCTTCGCGGACGGGGAGAACACCTTCAACGGGCCGCTGAACACGCCGGCGATCGGGTCCACGGTGTAATAGTCCCGGCCGTCCGCGGTCCCCTTTTTCGCCCCCGGCAGCTTCGACAGCTGCGACCCGTCGAACGGCTGCATGGCCTTGATGACCAGCGCCGACTCGTTGTTCGGGTTCGTGCCGCTGACGAAGTAGTCGAGGAACTCCTTGGCGTTGCCGCCGACGGCGGTGGCGACCGCGTCCGACGCCAGCTTGAACGACGCGCCGTCCACCGGCTGCTCGAACTTCTTGTACAGCTCGACGTACCGGCGGACGTGGCCGATGTTCGCCCCCTCGACCGTGTTGCAGTCCGGCGGCAGATAGTTCATCAGCTCGTACGCGGCCGGCTTCTTCACGAAGAACCACACCAGCATGAAGATGACCAGGCCGAGGAACGCCAGCCCGCCGGCGATCAGGACGATGAGGACCGTCTTGTTCGTCTCCTTCTTCTTCGCCTTCCGCTTCTTCGGCGCCTTCGCGCCGGGGGCGACCTTCGGCTTTTTCTCCTTCTTCTTCCGCGGCCGGTCGTCGTCGTCGTCGGCCGCCGGGCGGCGGCGCGCCGGCGGGGCGTCGTCGTCGGTGTGGACGTCTTCGGGGGCGTCGAAGATGGCGTAGCACTCCGGGCACTCGACCTCGGTGCCGGGCTCCGGCGCCTTCTTGAGTTTGAGCTTGGCCCGGCAGTCCGGGCACCGGAGTTCGACGGCCATTGGCGCGACCTGTGGGGCGGCGACGGGGACCGGGGATAACGTATCGATCCTAACGGGTCCGGCCGCCGGACGCAAACGGTTGCCGGGGGCGGAGGGTTGACGCACGCCGGCCGGGGCGTCAGGCTAGTAGAGTGGAGGAGTCTGCGGGAGTCTGCGGGAGTTGAGGAGTAAGACCCCGGCTCGGACTCCTCCACTCCCAACGACTCCCAACGACTCGTTCACGAAGGAGCACCGATGACCCTCCGCCGGACCGCCGGCCTGGCCGCCGGGCTCGTGATCGCCGCGGCCGCCGTCGCCCAGGAACCGAAGGTCGAGCCGAAGGCCGACCCGAAGGCCGCGTCCACCGCCCAGAAGGGGGAGTGGGTGCCGGCCACGTTCCGGGCGTTCCTCGTCGCCGACGGCCGGTTCCCGCCGAAGGTCAGCCCGCCGGTCAAGGCCGAGGACCGCGATCCCCGCGACCGCTCTCGCAAGATGCACGACCTCGTCGGCGAGTACGGCCTCAGCCCGGTCGTCGCCGTGTTCGTCCGCTCCGACCCGACGGACCTGGCCGGCTCCGGCGTCGTGAAGCTCGCCCAGGCGCTCGACAAGAAGATCCCCGAGTACCGCGGCGACAAGCTGTCCGGGTTCGTCCACTTCCTGTGGCTCGACGCCCCGGAGAAGGCGGTGACGCTGCCCGGTGCCGACGGCAAGACCGAGTCCGTGACGCTGGACGGCGAGTTCCCGGACGACGAGAAGCGGGACGACCACGCCGACGCGGTGCTGAAGCTGGCGAACGAGGCGAAGGCGCCAAACGTTCCGTTCGGGCTCGTCCCCGGGAAGGGGCGGATGATTAACGCCTGGGGGCTGAAGGCCGACGACAAGGTGACGGTGGTGATCTACAACCGGATGCGGGTGAAGGACCGGTGGGTGTACCCCGCCGCCGGCCCGACCGACGAGCAGGTGGCGACGATCATCAAGGCCGCCGAGGACATGATCGCCAACGTCGGCAAGGACGCGCCGCGGCCGTAAATAACCAGCGCCGCGTGGCGAATGGAAGCCCGGGGACGCCCGTCCCCGGGCTTTCTACGTTGACCGTGACCCCAGGAGGAGCCGCCCGTGCCGACCCGCCGCCCGGACGACGACTACGACGACCCACTCCGCCGCGACGACCGTGACGACCGTGACGACCGGGATGACCGCGACGACCGGCCGCGCCGTCGCCGCCGCGACCCCGACGGCCCGCCCACGAAGTCGGGCGGCGGCGGGCGCCTGTTGCTGATCCTGCTGCTGGTCGGCGGCGGCAGCATCGTGCTGTGCTGCGGCGCGTGCGCCGGGCTCGGGTACTACATGATGGGGCGGCAGGTGTCGATGCTGGACGGCACGCGCACGAAGAACGCCCAGGGCGGCACGTCCGCAGTGACGGTCAACGTCCGCATCGGCGGCGACACTCCGGGCGGGTTCGTCCGCGGCGAGTATTACTTCAACTTCCAGTCGGGCGGCCGCACGTCGGTCCACCGCACCGACCTACGCGGCCAGGGCGGTGGCGAGTTCCGCTCGACGTTCCTCACGCAGGAACTGGCGAACGAGACCGGACCGGTGAGGTTCTGGGTGGAGCGGCGCGACGGGGACACCGTCTTCCGGGTGTCGCCGGAGTACACCATTCCCTGATGCGACTCGTCGTCCGCACCTTCGGCAGCGCCGGGGACGTGTACCCGATGCTCGGAAGCACCGCGAGCAGGGGGAGACGTTGAAAGCCCGGGGACGGCCGTCCCCGGGCTT
>DASPHQ010000443.1:0-5377 GCA_035629595.1 Urbifossiella sp.
GACCAGGCCCTTCGGGGGGCGGACTTCGCCGACGTGATGCAGCTGTTCGACCTCCGGGTCGGCGACGGGCCGGCCCTCCCGGCCGCCGTCCTCCCGGCGGTGTGCATCCGGGTCGCCGGGTCGGCCGTCGTCGGCGTCGCCGTCCACCGGCTGTGGCGGATCGTCCGGCCGGCCCCGGTCCCGACGACGTGAGCCCCGCGTCCGGGCCGCCGCACGCCCGCCTCGCCTCGGCCACCCGCTTGGCCGGGGCCGGCGATCCGGGCGGTGCCGGCGGCCGACCCGGGGTCCGGCACGACATCAAGGTGCCCACTCGGCCACCTGAAACAAGAGCTTCTGCCTTGTCGCACTTCGCTTCTTGAACGCGACAATGCTTTGGACGGCGGCTGCGGTGGTCGTTCTGAAGGCCAGCGTGCGGTCAACCGAACGCGAGCATAGGCTTGCCCAACGGAGGGCGAATAGGCTGGTGTCACTTTGAGTGTCTGCGGTGGCCGTCCGGCCCGTAGCCTGGTACTCGTGCATGAGAACGAGAAGTCAACCGCGTGACCCGCGCGACCCGTGCCGCTGCATTCCACGGAACGCAGCGAAGGATGCCGCTGATGGCGAAGAAGCCCGCACAGCCCGACATCATCGGGACAGGCATCCCAGAAGCGTGGGATCCGCTCGAACCGGGGAGTGAGGACCCGGGCATGTATCTCGCCGCGCAACGGCGGGAGATCAGGAACATCCTCAAGAGCTATACGGGCTACTACGACCTGTTCGCCGAGTTGATCCAAAACGCCTTGGACGCAGTCGAGCGACGGATCACTACGGGTGAGAATGACTATCAAGCGGCGGTCTGGATCGTCATCGACCTGGCCCACCAGTCCATCCGTGTCACCGACAACGGGACGGGGATGGACCTGTACCAATTCAAGAACTTCCTCCGTCCCAACATGTCGTTCAAGGAGGGTAGGATCTCCCGCGGGTGCAAGGGGGTCGGGGCCACATACCTGGGGTACGGCTTCAACCGACTGGAGGTCACGACGAAGCGGGACAAGCAGACGCTCACGGGGCGCCTACTCGGCGGGCGGGAATGGGTCGAGGATAAGACCGAGACGAAGCCCCGTCCGAAGGTCGAGCAGTGCGAGATCGACGACCCGGATTTCAAGAAGCTGACGTCGTGCACGTCCATGACCGTGACGCTGGCCGGGGAGGACATCCGGCCCAAGGACCTGACGTGGATCGGCGCCACGACCGCCGACCTGTGGCTCGCGATCCTCCGGGTCGTCTCCGCCATCGGCGGGCTGTACTTGTGCGGCGAGGCCGCACCGGCGGTGAAGGTAGTGGTGATGGTCGTGGCCCCGGACGGGACGGAGACCTCGGCGACCCTGGCACACCCGCGGTACTTGTACCCGCACGAGTTGTTCACCAAGACTGTCCGGCTGAGCGAGTTCCTGGAGGACCAAGCACGGCGGGCCGACAGCGGCGGCGACACGTCGAGGATCCCGCCGAAGTACCGGAACCTCAACGGCATCTGGGGCGAGTGGACGATCGAGGACATCCTGAGCGGTGCGAACCGCTGCCCGATCAACATCCGCCTTGATGACGCCGAACGCGAGAGCGCCCTGCAACTGGGGATCCGGGTGTACGTCTTCCTGGCGTTCTCCGTGGAGTTGTAGGACCAGTACAACGACCAGAAGCTCCGCCTGCGCAAGGGCGGCCGGCTCCTCCGGGGCGGACTACAGTTGGCAACCCGGCAGATGCCGCAAGGCATGCCGCTGACCATCCCGATGACCAACAACATCGGGTTCCAGAACATGGCCCATGTGGTGGTCCACTTCCAGGACGCCGAGCCGGACCTGGGACGGAAGGGCTTCCAGCCCGACCAGACCCGGATTGCGGAGAAGCTCGCGGTCTCGGCGACGACGGCGTTCCGGAAGCGGTACAACCTGCTTCGGAAGCCGGGGAGCACGAAGCAGTACGGCGCGGAACTGAAGCTACAGACGTGGATCCGCGATCAGGAGGCCCACGTGCGGGAGGCCCCGCTCGCGATCTCCGGGAACGGCCTGTTCGCCCCGACGGAAGTGCTCCCTATCCTGTCCGAGCCCGTGGTGGAGCAGGACGTCGTCGCCCTCTTCAACCAGATGCTCTCCTCGGGCCTCGTTCGGGGCGTCCAGCTCATCTCCAGCAGTCAGGCTCTGCAGTACGACGGGCTGTACCAGATCCGGATGGAGGAGCCGTACGACAAGTACGTCCTCGGGCCGACCAACCCCCTCGGGATCCAGAAGGAGTTCTTCGCTGACAAGGACGAGGTGGTGGGAAGCATTACGAAGGTGCTGGAGTACAAGTACACCCTCGATGGCCTGGTGGAGGAGATCCAGGCGGGAGTCAAGGCGGCGGAAGACATCTCGCTGGTCGTCGTCTGGGAGAAGGGCGAGACGTGGCGGGAGTTGTACGACATCGTCTCCTACCTCGACCCGGACCACGTGCACCTGCGGACGGTTCACGGGGCGACGCACGGGTTCGTGGACAGTCTCTCGGGGCAACCCCGGTTCGACGCGATCGTGCTCAAGGATCTGGTGTCGTTCCTGCTGGATCCGGTTGCCGAGGCCGCCAGGCAGCGGCGGCTACAGTCGATCGAATGACTGCTACCGCCGCCCACCTGCCGCTCGGTCACGGGTGGGCGGTCACCACCAAGCCGGACGTGATGAGCCGCGCCTCCAGCCCGGCCACCACCGCCCCGTCCGGCCCCGCCCCCTCGAACACCACCGTCGCCACCCGCCCATCCACGTTGAGGTGAACCCCCGGCGGCAGGTCGTCGGCCATGCCGCAGCCGACCGACACGGCGACGATCAGGTCGAGCTGACCCAGCGGCGGGAGCCCGCCGACCGCACGCCGCAGTCGCTCCAGGCGTGCGCGGGTCGTCACGGCTGCCCCCCGGCACCCGGCTCGTCCCACACCAGGGTGTACCCGAACCGCCGCCCCTTCTGGAACGCCACCGGGTCGAGCTCCGCGTCGGCACCCGCCGGCCCACCGGGCTGCAGCGTGTTGTCGTGGACTTCCACGCCCACGAACACCCACCCGAACCCGCCCTCCCGTGTGCGGAACAGGAACAGCCCCGGCTCCCCCGGCGCGTGCCGCCCGGCCGCCCGGTCGAACGGGGCGAGGAGCCCGCCCGCCGGCCGCCCCATCTCGAACCGCCCCGCTTTCCGCACCTCGTCGCGCAGCGTCCCGCGCCGCCCGGCGTCCACCTCCCACGCCGTCAGGCCCAGCCCGCGGACGACGTACTGCGAGTCGCCCCCCGGTCCGGCGAGCTCGGTACACATCAGGTCGTACCCCTCCTCCGCGGCCCAGGCGGCGATGTCGTCCAGCCGGTCGGCCCGGCCCGGCGCGGCCCGCAACTTCTCCGGCAGCGGCCCCTCCCGGCCGGTGTCCAGGTCCTTGAACACCGCCCACGCCTTCGCCGCCCGCGCCGACTCGAGTACGCACCCCGACATCCCGCCGCCGACCTTCACCCGCGGCCCGTGGGGGAAGTCGGCCGGCGGCGACGGGGCGACCGGCTTGGGCCGCGGCGGCAGCCCCACGGGGGTGAACCCGGCGTCGCCCACCAGCCCCCGGCCGTTCCGCTCCCACCACACCGCCCAGCGCTCGGCGCAGCGCCGGTACTGCTCCTGCTGGAGCTCCCGCTGGCGCGGCGACCCCGACAGCGACACGTAGTTCAACTCCAACTCGCCCTGCGTCGTGCCCGTCAGCGCCTTCAACGCCGACCGGAACTCGGTGATCGGGCGCCCGAACGAGTAGTGGGCACCGCCCCGCTTGTCGTGGCTGTGGGCCTGGAGGAATGCGAATAACTCCGGGTCGGCGGAGACGTTCCCGTAGTCGCTGGCGGACGGGAGGCACGCCTTCGGGAACGCGCGGACGAGCGCGGGCACGACGCGCTTGTCGCCGATCGCGCGGGCGGCGTAGCCGAGGCACCGGAGCAGGAACGGGTCGGTCGTCTCGTCCAGCGCGGCGATCACGGCGGAGGTCGCGGCCGGGCCGAGCCGGATGAGGTCGCGCAGGACCGGAGCCGTGTCGTCCTCGAGCGACTGACCGCCGCCCTGCGGCTTCAGTTCGAGGAGCCGGTCGATCAGCTTCCTGGCGGCGACCACCTGGCGCGTGGGGGCGGGCGGGTCGGCCTTCGCGGGGGCCGGGGGTTGGGCCGCCGGCGCGGCGGCCGGGGGCTGCGCGGTGACGGCCGCGAACCCGAGCCCGGCGGCCAGGAGGACGGCGGCGACGGCCTTGAACTTGGAGAGGAGCATGGCCCGCGTGACCTCGTTCGTGAGGGTGAGGATGGACGCCGGGACGCCCCCGGCCGGGACACCGACCCGGAGCGCCTGTTCGATCAGTTCCGCCGACGCCGGGGCCGGGCCGAGCGCCGCGAGCGCCGCCGGGACCGCGACGCCGCGGCGGACCAGCCGGCGGGCCAGGAGCGCCCGGCCGCGGGCCAGCCGGGTGGCGACGGTCCCCTGCGGCCAGCCGAGTACCGCCGCCGCCTCGCGGATGGTTCGCCCCTCGACCCCGCAGGCGACGAGCGCGGCGCGGTAGCGATGCGGGAGGTGGGCCAACTCGTCGTCCACGACGGTCGCGTCGTCCCAGTCGGCCGCGGGGGGCGGGGCGGGCGGCACGACCGCCGCCTCCGCGGCCCGGCGGCGGGCGTTCGCGGCGCGGAGCCGGCGGGCGACGTGGTGGGCCACGCCGTACAGCCAGCTGCCGACGGCCGCCGGGTCGCGGACGGCGGCGGCCTTCCGGGCGAGGACGAGGAACGTGGCCTGGAACGCGTCCTCGGCGTCCGGGCCGGGGCGGAGGACGCGGCGGCAGACGCCGAAGACGGCGGGGCCGTGGCGGCGGACGAGAGCCTCGAACGCGGCCGCGTCGCGGGCGGTGGCGTACCGGCGAACGAGGTCGGCGTCCGGCCGGTCGGGCGCCGGGCGGAGTCGGCGGAGCACCTCGGCGAGGGGGTCACCGGGCATGGGTCCGTCCTGGGTTCGTCGTCCGGATGGTACTCCCGCGGGGCCGGGGGAGTTATTCACGATTCCGGTCATTCTCCTCCACCGGGGATGCGGAGGATAGGCCCCGGCCGGCGATCAGCAGCGCCGCGGCATACGCCACCGTGCTCACCTGGTCGGCGTCCGTCCGGTCGAAGTCGTCCAGTGTCACCGTCCCCGCGAGCAGCCCGGCGAGCAGCGCCGCTGGGTCTGTAGGCACGCCCTTCGGCCGCGGCCCCGGCAGCCGCCCGGTCAGGCGTGCCACCCTCCGGTCCAGACTCATGTCGTCGCCCCCGGCTCGGACCCGCCCATGAACGTGGTCCGCCCGCCACACGCCGGGCAGGCCGGGAACACGACAATGGTCGGCGGCG
>DASPHQ010000444.1:0-4301 GCA_035629595.1 Urbifossiella sp.
ACGTGACGTTCGTGAAGCTGATGGACGCGGCCGACCTGCCGGCCGAGTTCCTGGCGCGGGTCAAGAACATCGACTACTCGTCGGCGACGGTGAAGATCAACGTGGCGCTGAGCGAGCCGCCGCAGTTCACGGCGCTGCCCGGCACCGGCGTCGGCCCGCAGCACCACGGCACGATGCACGTCTGCCCCGACCAGGACTACATCGAGCGGGCCTACGACGACGCCAAGTACGGCCGCCCGTCGCGCGACCCGATGCTGGAGTGCACGATGGCGACGGCCCTGGACGACACGCTGGTGCCGCCGGGCAAGCACATCCTGAGCATGTTCGTGCAGTACGCCCCGTACCACCTGAAGGGGACGACCTGGGACCAGGAGCGCGACAAGTTCGCCGACCGCTGCTTCGACGTGCTGAACGAGTACGCGCCGAACTTCAAGGCGAGCGTGATCGACCGCGTGGTGTACGCCCCGCCGGACATGGAGAAGGCGTGGGGGATTACGGGCGGCAACATCATGCAGGGGGCGATGAGCCTGTCGAGCATGGCGAGCTTCCGGCCGGTGGCGGGGTACGCGAACTACCGGACGCCGGTGAAGGGCCTCTACATGTGCGGCGCCGCGACGCACCCCGGCGGCGGCGTCATGGGCGCGTGCGGGCTCAACGCGGCGCGGGAGATTCTGAAGGACGGCTGACCCCCGCCGCTTGCGGCGATGCAACGCCGCAAGCGGCGTAAGGAGGTTCCCATGACCCGGCTGCTGACCGTAGCGGTGATCGCCGGCGGGACCGCGCTCCTGGCCCAGGAGCCGAGGTTCGGCACCCTGCCGGCGGGGCCGCGCGGCGGGCCGGTCGAGGTCGTGTCGGTGCTGTTCCTCCAGGCCCAGGTCATCGACGACGGCCGCGTGATGTTCCTGTTCCCGCGCGGCGACCAGGAGCCGGCGCTGCTCACCAAGGTGGACGGCAAGACGGTGAAGGCGCTCGACCGCGACGGCAAGGCGCTGACGGCCGCGGAGGTCGGGAAGCGGCTGTCGGGGTACACGCCGGTCGTGGTGGTGCCGGCCGAGTTCGCGCCGCCGGACCCGTTCTTCCTGAAGGCGCTCGACGCCAAGACGGTGGTGTTCGCCCTGCCGCGCACGCAGTTCGCGCCGATGGCGAAGGCCGCGGAGTTCCGCCACCCGCTCGGCGTGCCGCGGGAGTAGTCCGACGCGCCGCGGTCGGCGTTGTGCCGTTCCGCCCGCCACCCGTAAAATCCCCCCGACCAACCCGGTCCCGCACGGAGGCGACGGTGAACGTCCGCGTCGGCAGCGGCCACGACACGCACCGCCTCGTCGCGGACCGGCCGCTCGTCCTCGGCGGCGTGCGCGTCCCGTACCCCCGCGGCCTCGCCGGCCACTCTGACGCCGACGTGGTGCTCCACGCCGTCACCGACGCGCTGCTCGGCGCCGCGGCCCTCGGCGACATCGGCGACCTGTTCCCCGACACCGACCCGCGGAACAAGGACGCCGACAGCCGCGTCTTCCTCGCCGCCGCGCTGGAGAAGCTGACCGCCGCCGGCTGGCGCGTCGGCAACCTCGACGTGACGGTGTTCGCGCAGGAGCCGAAACTCGGGCCGGTGAAGGCGGCGATCCGCGCGAACCTGGCGGCGCTGCTGGGCGTGCCGGCGGACGCGGTGAGCGTGAAGGCGAAGACCGGCGAGCACGTCGGCCACATCGGCCGCGGCGAGGCGATCGGCTGCCATTCCGTCGTGTTAATTCAGAAGCAGGATTAGCCACAAAAAGGTACGAAAAGACACAAAAAGGGACCGATCCCAAACCCGGCCTTGTTCTTCCTTTTTGTGTCTTTTCGTGCCTTTTTGTGGCCATTGATTTGGAGCCCGCGATGCCGCTGCAGGTGTACAGCACGCTGACCCGGAAGAAGGAGGCGTTCCACAAGAAGCCGGGCGAGCCGGTGTCGATGTACGTCTGCGGGCCGACCGTGTACAAGCCGAGCCACGTCGGCCACATGGTCGGGCCGGTCATCTTCGACACCGTCAAGCGCTACCTCACCCACCTCGGCTACCAGGTGACGTGGGTCGTCAACATCACCGACGTGGACGACAAGCTCATCAAGGCGGCCGGCGAGCAGGGCACCACCGTGCCGGCGCTCGCGGCCAAGATGACGGATGATTATTACGGCTGCCTCAAGGCGCTGAACGTCACCGGCATCGACCACTTCCCGAAGGCCACCGAGCACGTCGGCGGCATGGTCGCCATGATCGGCGGCCTCATCGACAAGGGTTTTGCCTACCCCGCCGGCGGCGACGTGTACTTCGACGTGGCGAAGGATTCGGACTACGGCAAGCTGTGCAACCGCGACCCGGAGCAGCTCGAAGCCGGGTCGCGCATCGAGGTGAGCGACCGCAAGCGGAACCCGGGCGACTTCGCCTTGTGGAAGGGGGCGAAGCCGGGCGAGCCGGCGGAGGTGCAGTTCGACAGCCCGTGGGGGAAGGGCCGGCCGGGCTGGCACATCGAGTGCTCGGCGATGGCGACCAAGCTCCTCGGCGACACCCTCGACATCCACGGCGGCGGCCTCGACCTCCAGTTCCCGCACCACGAGAACGAGCTGGCCCAGAGCGAGAGCGCGACGGGTAAGGAGTTCGCCCGGGTGTGGATGCACAACGGGCTGCTGAAGCTGAAGGACAAGGACGGCAAGGACGACAAGATGGCGGGGTCGAAGGGGAACGTCCTCAACGTCGCGGACGCGCTCAAGCACGTCGGTGGCGACGTGTTGCGGTTCTTCATCCTCCAGACGCACTACCGCTCGCCGATCGATTTGGGCATCTGGGATCCCAAGAACCCGGAGACGCCGGTACCCGCGGGGATCACCGCGGCGAAAACGGCGTTCGAGACGTTCACCCGGTTCGCCGAGCGCGTGGGGCGGGTGACCGGCACCGCGTTCGCCGAGTTGCCGGCGCTGTCCGGCCCGAGCGGCTCCGCGACGCTGGTGATGTCCAACGCCGACGCGCTCCGGCGCTTCGGGGACTACATGGACGACGACTTCAACACCGGCGGCGCGGTCGGCGTGCTGTACGAGTTGGTGCGCCGGCTGAACCGCCTGGCCGACGAGAAGAAGCTGGACGACCCGTCGGCCGCGCCGGCCCCGGCGAAGGCGGAGTTCCGCGAGGGGGCGGTGCTGGTCCGCGACCTGGCCGGCATCCTCGGCCTGACGCTGACGGCGCCCGCCGCGGAGCTCGGCGACGGGCTGGTGGGCGGGCTGATGCAGTTGCTGATCGACCTGCGGGCGAACCTGCGTGCGGAGGCGAAGGGGGCGGCGAAGGACAACCCGCTGAAGAAGGCGCTGTTCGACCAGACGGACCTGATCCGCGCGCGGCTGGGGGCGCTCGGGGTGACGCTGGAGGACCGCCCCGCGGGCACGACGTGGCGCGTGGGGTGAGCGGTTTGCCCCATGCGCTGGTAGGATGGGGTCGGCGCGCCGAACGCCGTCAGGCGGCGGGTGGCTCGGGGCTTGAAGCCCGGAGGGCGCCTTTGATAGCCCAGGGCGGAAGCCCTGGGCGGGCGATGGCGTCCACTAGGGAGTAACGGGAAACGGACACCGCCGACGCCGCCCGGGGTTCCACCCCGGGCTACACGCCGACGCCCTCCGGGCTCCGGGCCGAAGCCATCCAGAGAACACGCCGTGGAGCGCGACATCGACCGGGTGATTGAATTGGTCCGCAACCGCCTTCCTGCGGTGTCGGTCGTCCAGTGGCACAAGGTTCACCCGGCCGACGACGACGGCATCTGGTGGTTCCGGCTGCCGGGTGTCGAGAAGGACATCCAACTCGAATCGTCCTACGGCACCTGCCCGTTCATGGTTGAACACGACGATACGCCGTCCGCCGCTGAGGCGGAGTGGGCGGGGTCGATCGACCGGGCCGCGGACGCAGTCGTCAAGTATCTGCAAGCGCAACTCGCCCTGCAGGCGGGCGACGGCAAAGCCGGCACGACCGAACCCGTCACCTGACCTGCCGCCCCCGGCGGGCGACCGCAGCTGCGGACCGGGGTGGACGGGTGCCGACAACTCCGGTACTGTTCGCCCTTCCACTAGCACGGCCGCCGGGGTATCATGCCATGTCGCCGACGCCGCCACCACCGCCGCCGCGCCGCGTCCTGGGGCTCGACCCCGGGCTGCAAACCACCGGCTACGCCGTCCTCGAACTCGCCCCCGACGGCCCGAAGGTGTGTGAGGCCGGCGTCGTCCGGTCGGCCGCCGGCCGCGAGCCTGCGGACATGGCGGTCCGGGTGAAGACGCTTTACGATGGCGTGTGTGAA
>DASPHQ010000445.1:0-2756 GCA_035629595.1 Urbifossiella sp.
CGGCGACGACGAGCAGCACGGCCCCGCCGGCGAGCACGCGCCGCGGCCGGCCCGCGAGCCCCGGGAGCCACGCGCCGGCGGTGGGGAACTGGAGAGGCACCGCCGAGCCGGGGGCGTCAGCCCCCGGATTCGTGCTCTGCGCGCCACGAGAAGCCGGGGGCTGACGCCCCCGGCTCGCCTTGTCTCGCAGCGCCATCGCCGCCGGCACCACCGTCAGGCAGCTCGCCGCACACAGCAGCACCCCGCTCCCGGCGATCCACCCGAGCTCGGCGACCGCCTTGAAGTCGGCGAGCGTGGTGGCGAAGAACGCCAGCGCCGTCGTCGCCGCGGCCGTCACGATGGCCGGGCCGGCGTGCCGCGCCGTGTACGCCAGCGCCTCCGCGCCGACGAGACCGAGCCGCCGCCCCTCGTCGTACCGCGCCACCCACAACACGCCGTAGTCGCCCATGCCGATCAGCATCACCGCGAACGTCGCCGACAGGATGTTCAGGTGCCCGACGGTGAGCGTCGCCCAGCCGAGCGCCCACACCGTCCCCACCAGCAGCGACCCGACCGTCAGGAGCGGGTAGCGGAGGCCGCGGTACACGACGAAGTACAAGAGCGCCACGCCGAGCAGCGCCAGCCACGAGGCGCGCCGCGAGTCCTCGTCGGAGCGGACCATCTCGTCGGTTTCGAGAACGGGGAGGCCGGTCAGGCCGAGGCTCACGTCGGGGAACGCCGGGCCGACCTCGGCGAGGATGGCGCGCAGCGCCTCGTTCGCCTCCTTCGCCGGGGTGAACGACTGGCCGGCGGTGCGCGGGCGGCACAGGAGCACGCACAGTGAGCCGTCGGGCGTGAAGCTGTGCTGCGGCTCGGTGAGCTGGCGTTCGTCGTCGCGCTCGGCGGTGCGCGGCCCGGCGACGGCCCACGGGTTGCGGTACGCGGTCGGGTCGCGCAGGGTCGCCGCGGCGGCGCGGGCGACGGCCGGCACCTGGCCGAGCAGGTCGGCGTCGGCTAGGCCGGGCGGCGCGTCGGATTCGAGGGCCACCGTCGCGGAGGCGAGCAGCGACGACGTGTTGAGCCGCTGCCACGCCATCGGCGCGAGCGGGCCGAGGAGCGGTTCCATCCGCTCCACCCGGGCCTTCACCGCGGCGATCTGGTCGGTCGGCAGGAACAGGAGGGCGCGGTCGTGGAGGCCGCGCAGGTCGGTCTTGCCGAACACGCGGTCGAACAACTCCGGGCGCGCCTTCAGGCGCTCGGCGACGGCGTCGAGGGCGGCGGTCATGCGGGCGCGGTCCGGCCCCTCGGCGACGACCACCATGTCGTCGTCGTCGCCGAACGTGTCGAGGTAGCGCTGCCAGCGCTGCTGGCCGGGCCGGTCGGGGCTGAGGAGGTCGTTCCGCTGGGTGTGGTAGTCGAGCCGGGTGACGGCGAGCCCGACGGACGCGGCGGCGAGCGCGAAGCAGACCGCGAGGGTGAAACGGGGGCGGCGGGCGACCGCGGCCACGACCGCCGCGACGACCCGGGCGAGGCGGTCGGGGTCGGGCGGCGTCATGCGGGCGGTCCCTGGTGGCGGTGGGCCGCGGGGGTATAGGGGGGTGGGGTGGCGCGCACAACCCCAACGGGGTTTGCGGCGGTGCAACGCCGCGAGCGGCGAAGCCCCGAGCCGGGTGTCAGGTGCGCGAAGTGGGGTCCGTAAAAAACCCCACCGTCCCTCGGCTTGCGCCTCAGAACGGTGGGGCCGGAACAGAGAAGAGGCCGAACTGGCGGCAATACTCCCCAATCGCGGTCGGCGTGTCAACACGAATTTCCGCGCCGCCGGCCGTGGGGCCGGTATCCAACCGGCCGTACCCGGACCGGCCGGTTGGAAACCGGCCCCACTCAAGAGGTTGCGACTGCCACCCCATCGCCTCGGCGGCGGTGGCTGGTCCCGTTACTATCGCCTGGGGGCACTGCGGGTGTGTGGTGGGACGTAACTCCCGTCCTTCCGGTAATACCCTTTCACGTGGACTGATCCGCCGCTCGCGTGGCCGATCGTCGCAACAGGTCGGTCGTCGGCTGGGGGCAGGGGTTCGTAGGTGTCTGCACCAGCGACGGCATCCCGTGCCTTCTTGGCGACCGCTGCGAGCGACTCCACTTCCTTCTTCAGCTCCTGTTGCTTGGCGTAGGCGAGGTTGTTGCGATACGCCTTTAGCTGAGCCTGCCGGGCAACCTCAGCCTTACCCTCGGCGGCCGTCGCCAGCCGTTCGAGTTCCGCCTTTTTGCTCGCCCGTGCGTCGGCCAACCAACGTGCTCGTGCCTCGTCTGCAGCCGCATCGTCGTGACCCGGAGACGGGTCAGTCGTCTGTTGGGTGGGGTGATCGCTTCCTGCATCAGAATGGGTCGTCGGCACCGCGCGCCGGTTATCTCCG
The DNA here is from genome assembly GCA_035629595.1 of Urbifossiella sp. GTDB lineage: Bacteria > Planctomycetota > Planctomycetia > Gemmatales > Gemmataceae > Urbifossiella. The sequence goes on from DASPHQ010000445.1 coordinate 2,391, forward strand.
GCACCCGAACACGCGATGATGGACGCGAACACGACTACAAGCAACGTCGGACAGACGACCCGCTTCATTGCGATCTCTCCGCATTGATTTGAGCATACACGGCAAACGGCCACACCCGCAAGAGCCGCGCGTGCCCGCGGAAAACTGGACCCCTCACTCACCTACGAACCCGCCACCCCGTCGCCGACGACCGTCGCCCACGCCCGGACGCGCCACGCCGTCACGAGGCCGTTCCGCACGTACGGATCGGCGCGGGCGAACGCCTCCGCCGCGGCCGGCGAGTCGCCGCGGAACAGCAGCACGGCGCCGTCGGTCGGGTCGGCGAGGGCGCCGCCGAGGACCAACTCGCCGCGAGCGTGGGCCGCT
>DASPHQ010000446.1:0-3051 GCA_035629595.1 Urbifossiella sp.
ATGCGACTTCGCCGTGAGCGCCCGGTGCTTCTCCGGGACGAGGGCAAAGAACGTCATGAGTCGTTCGAGCTCCGGCTCGTCATGGTGGTGCGCGAACAGATCGAACCGGAAGTCACGCCGGACCGCGGCCTTGTCGATCACGTTCGACTGGTACGGCCGCAACTCCTGCGCCCAGTCGAAATCGTCGATCAGCACGGCGATCAGGTCCACGTCCTCGGGGTCGTCCTTCGCCGTCGTGTAACTCCCGTCCACGATCACCGCCTTCACGATACCAGACTGGCGGGCCGCTTCGAGATACTGCTTCAGCTTCTCGGTCAGCCGCACCCGCCGGTCGGTCCGCTGGAAGCGGCCGAACCGCGCCTCCACCTCCTCGGGCGTCGCGTCGTGGACGCCCTCGGGGAGGACGTTGTCGTCGAAGTCGGGGATCGGCATGGCGTCACCGCTTCTGTCCCGCCCACCACGTCCGCCACGCCGCCTGCGCCTGCGACCGCGCGCCCGGGTTCGCGCCCGTCGGCGGGCCGTGGTCCTGGCCCGTCAGGCTCCGCAGGCCCGCCCGCGCCGCCCGCACCACCCGGTCGTCCTCGTCGTTCACCCGCTCGATCAGGTCCGGCACGTGCTCCTTGTCGTCGCGCATCGCCGCCGCCAGCACCGCCCCGCGCCGCACCTCCGGGTCCGAACTCGTCATCAGCCCCTTCAGCGTACCCGCCGACATCCGCGCCAGCCGGTCCGCCAGCGCCTCCCGCGCCGCCTTCTTGGCGTCGCCGTCGAGCCGGTGGACCGCCGCCGCGATCCCGGTCGTGTAGTCGGCCCCCTTCGCGTCGCGGGCCGCCGCCAGCGCCTTCGCCAGGTCCGGCCCCTTCGCGCCGATCAGGTCCGTCGCCACCTTCCCCGCCGCACCCGCCGGCAGTGGCGCCGCCACCGGCACCGGCAGCGGGTTCACCGCCGCCGCCGGCCCCTTCGTCATCGGCGCGACCTCGGGGGTCACGGTCGCGGCGCCGGCCCGCAGCTCGCTCGCGGCCGGGTCGCCGCGGACGCGCCGGGACAGGTCGCGCGCCAGGTTCGCCTTGCACAGGAACAGCACCGCGAACGACGTGTCCACGTCGGCCCCGTACTCGCCCGCCCAGGTGCCGTCGCCCGCCTGCACGGCGACGAGGTAGTCGGACCCGCCGGCGTACCAGTCCACGCCGCCGATCCGGTCCGCCCCGTACAGCACGCCGACCCGCTCCAGCGACCAGAGGAGGTAGAGGTTTTGCAGGCTCGGCCCGCCGGCGCGGAGGGCGGCGCCGAGGTACCCGAAGCCGCGGCCGACGGCGGTGTCGCGGGCGTCGGCCGGCCGCTTCGGCCCCACCGGCCCCTTCCCCTCCGGCCGCGGCGGCGGGTTGAAGAACGGGTCGTTCGTCTTCGCCGCCGGCTCCCCCTTCGGGGCGTCGGCCTTGGCCCGCCGCTCCTCGCGCCGGCCGATGGCCGTGGCCATGCCGAGGAGGCCGGCGCACGTCATCTGCGGGGAGCCGGGCACGCCGACGGTGTCCATCCCGTACGTCCAGCTGCCGTCGGGTCCCTGCGTGCCGAGGAACCGCTGCTCGATCAGGACGAGGGCGCCTTCGGCCGGCAGGCCGTGCTTGCGAGAGACCCACGTGGCGAGGACGCCGAACTGCGTGTTCGAGTTGTCGCCGCCCTCGGCCTTGGCCGGCCCGCGGGCGTTGACCAGCGCGGTGAGGTACTCCTGAACCATCGGGTGCAGCTTCGCCGGGGCGCCGTCCTTGCCGGCGACCAGTTCGGCCCCCTTCAGCCCGGTGCGGAGGCGCTGCTCGTCGGCCGCGGGGACCGGGCCGACGCACGCGTAGGCCCACCCGCCGCGGCTCGTCTGGCCGACCAGCAGGCGGGCGCCGAGGAGTTGGATCAGCGGCACGTCGGCCGGGTCTTCGAGCCGGTCGAGGAACAGCAGGCAGAGCGAAATCTGGTACGTCTGGCTCTCGCGGTACGACTGCTCGCGGACGGACGCGGCGATGGCCTTGATGGTCGGGTCGGCGGCGGGAACGTTCGACTCCAGCAGCGCGATGCCGGCGAGCGCCGCGGGGCCGATGCCGTGGCCGCCGGCGTTCGCCGGGATGGCGCCGGCGCCGTCCTTGAAGCGCTGCTTCAGGGCGGCGGTCCCCTTGGCGATGGCGATGTCGATGCGCTCCTGGGGGGCGGCGGCGCACGTCGCGGCCGTGGCGGCGGTGGCGACGAACAGCGCGGCGGCGCGGACGAACGGCGGCATGGGGGAGCCCCGGGTGACGTGGGGAGGCATGCGCAATTCTAGCCTGTGGGCGGCACCCGTGTCAGCAACTCGCGCCGAAAGCCCGGGTTCGGCCGTCCCCGGGCTTTGCGACCGGTCCAAGCCGCCGGTACACTGGGCGGCATGAAACCCATCTTCCCCGCCCTCCTGCTGCTGTTCGCCGCGTCCGCCGTGCCGGCCCGGCCGCCGGCCGACCCGAAGGGATCGCCCGTGGACACGTCGTTCCTGAACCGCTACGCCGAGACGCGCGGCTTCCTCCTCGGCCGGCCGACGAAGCCGAAGGTGACGCCCGACGGCAAGCACGTGCTGTTCCTGCGCGCCGACCCGGCGACGAAGCGGCAGAGCCTGTACGAGTTCGAGCTGGCGACGGCGAAGACGCGCGAGGTGCTGTCGGCCGAGGCGATCCTGAAGGGCGGGGCCGAGAACCTGACGCCGGAGGAGAAGGCCCGCCGCGAGCGGCAGCGCGTCAGCGCCGGCGGCTTCGCCGACTTCCACGTCAGCCCGGACGGCGCGTTCGTGCTGGTGAAGCTCGGCAACACGCTGTACGTGCTGGAGCGCGCCACCGGTCAGCTGCGCGAGCTGAAGGCCGGCGGCGACGGCCCGATCGTCGATCCGAAGTGGTCGCCGGACGGGAAGCTCGTCGGCTTCGTGCGCGGGTTCGACGTGGCGTGTTACGACCTGGCCGCGGACAAGGAGTTCGCGGTGACGACGGGCGGCACGGTGGTGAAGACGCACGGCCTGGCCGAGTTCGTGGCGCAGGAGGAGATGGGCCG